>NZ_BAAGZI010000169.1:0-11610 GCF_054778695.1 Actinocorallia lasiicapitis | reverse complement strand
CTGCGCGGGCGCCGACGCCCTGGGCCGCGCCGGCCTCCGCGACGGCCGCCGCTACACCACCCACCACGCGCTCCAGGACCGGTACGCCGCCCGCTACCCGCGCGCCACGATCGTCCGGGACGTCCTGTACGTCATCGACGACCGGGTGATCACCTCGGCGGGCATCGCCAGCGGCATCGACCTCGCCCTGCATCTGGTGGCCGTCCGGCACGGGCCCGCCGCGGCCGCCAAGGTCGCCCGCGACCTGGTCGTCTACACGCGCCGCAACGGCGACGACGCGCAGGTCGGCGCGATGCTCCGGCACCGCGGCCACCTCAGCGACGCCGTCCACCGCGCCCAGGACCTCATCGACGCCCGCTACGCCGAACCGCTGCCCCTGCCCTGGCTGGCGGCCGCCGCGGGCGTCAGCGAACGCACCCTCACCCGCCGTTTCACCGCCGCGACCGGGCTCACTCCGCTCCGCTACCAGCAGCTCCTGCGGCTCGAGCACGCCGAACACCTGATCGCGCGGGGCGCGACCGCCGAGTCCGCCGCCCACACCGTCGGTTTCACCGATCCGCGGATGCTCCGGCGGCTGCGCGCCCGCCCCTGAACACCGGCCCGGACAGCGAAAACAGGCCCGCACCGACGATCCGGTGCGGGCCTTGCGAAAATCTGGTGCGGGACCCTGGAGGGAGGTCCCTGGAGGGGTTAGAAGCTCTCGACGGCGCGACGTGCTTCGGGGTCGAGAACACCCCAGTTGATCAGTTCCTCGGTCAGTTCGGCCGGGGACTTGTCGTAGATCACGGCAAGCGAACGGAGGTCCTCCTGACGGATCGACAGGACCTTTCCGTTGTAGTCGCCCCGCTGGGACTGGATCGTCGCGGCGTAGCGGGCGAGGGGGCCGGCCTTGTCCTTCGGAAGCTGGGCGAGGCGCTCCAGATCGATGACGAGCTTCGGCGTCGGGCCCAGGGGGCTCGGCGCGGCGCCGCCGGGGAGCAACTCGTTGACGGGCACACCGTAGAACTCGGCGAGCTCGTTCAGCTTCTGAACGGTGACGGCGCGGTCGCCCCGCTCGTACGAACCAACGACGACGGCCTTCCAGCGGCCGCGGGACTTCTCCTCCACACCGTGCAGGGACAGACCCTGCTGGGTGCGGATGGCGCGAAGTCTCGCGCCCAGAGCCTTTGCGTATTCAGACGGCATCTTTGCGGCCCCCAGGCTCACACTCGTCGGACGTGGTCGCTCAGGGCTACCCGGATGAGCACCCTGAGTATGGTTACGGACAGTGACGGTAAAACGGAGACGGCCAAAGGTCAAGCTGTTCGGAAAAATCAGGTCGAATCTGTCACCAACGCCTGACCTTGTGCAAGGGCTCCAGCCCCTGTCCGCAAAGCCTTCCGGAAGTTATCCACAGATCGGGCCCGCTGCGGTATGTGACCCCTCTCACCTGCTCTTATGGAAGGAGCACCGAGGACGGGGGATGAAGATGGGCTGCTACCGTAAAGGGGACACCACGTCCTTTAAGTCCCGTCCCGTGAGGCGGGGAAGGAGGTTGGCGCAGTGACCGCTGCCCAAAACCATCAAGACGAGCCGTACAAGGCCGTCCTCGAGGCCCCCGAGATCAGGCGGGCCCTGACGCGTATCGCGCACGAGATCCTGGAGCGCACCAAGGGCGGCTCGCAGGTCGTGCTGCTGGGCATCCAGACGCGGGGAGTGAACCTCGCGAAGCTGCTGCAGGGCCGGCTGGAAGAGGTCGAGGGCCTGAAGGTCCCGACCGGCTCGCTGGACGTCACCATGTACCGCGACGACCTGCGGATGAAGCCCGCCCGCGCGATCGGCAGGACCGAACTCCCGGCCGAGGGCATCGATGACAAGATCGTCGTCCTGGTCGACGACGTGCTGTTCTCCGGCCGCACCATCCGCGCCGCGCTCGACGCCCTGAACGACCTGGGCCGCCCGCGCGCCGTGCAGCTCGCCGTCCTGGTCGATCGCGGCCACCGCGAGCTGCCGATCCGCGCCGACTACGTCGGCAAGAACCTGCCCACGTCGCAGCGCGAGACCGTCAAGGTCCTGCTCGCCGACGTGGACGGCCGCGACGCCGTCCTGCTCGGCCCCGCTCTGGACAAGCAGACCACCCCGGGGGACAAGTCATGAAACGCCACCTCATCTCCGCAGCCGACCTCACCAGGGACGACGCGCTGCTCGTCCTCGACACCGCCGAAGAGCTGGCCCAGATCGCCGGCCGGAGCGTCAAGAAGCTGCCGACCCTGCGCGGCCGCACCGTGGTCAACCTCTTCTTCGAGGACTCCACCCGCACCCGCATCTCCTTCGAGGCGGCCGCCAAGCGCCTGTCCGCCGACGTGATCAACTTCTCGGCGAAGGGCTCCAGCGTCTCCAAGGGCGAATCGCTCAAGGACACCGCGCTCACCCTCGAGGCCATGGGCGCCGACGCGGTCGTCATCCGGCACGGCGCGTCCGGCGCGCCCTACCGCCTCGCCGACTGGGTCAACGGCAACGTCGTCAACGCGGGCGACGGCACCCACGAGCACCCCACCCAGGCCCTGCTCGACGCCTTCACCATGCGCCGCCACCTCGGCGACTTGGAAGGGCGCAAGATCACCATTGTGGGTGACGTTCTCCACAGCCGGGTGGCACGATCCAACGTGCTGCTGCTGTCCACGCTCGGCGCCGAGGTCACCCTGGTCGCCCCGCCGACCCTGCTGCCCGTCTCGGTCGGCTCCTGGCCCTGCCAGGTCTCCTACGACCTCGACTCCACCCTGCCCAAGAGCGACGCGATCATGATGCTCCGGGTGCAGAAGGAGCGGATGAACGCCGCCTACTTCCCGACCGTCCGCGAGTACTCCCGCCGGTACGGGCTGTCCACCGAGCGGTTCGCCCAGCTCCCCGACCACGCGATCGTCATGCACCCCGGCCCGATGAACCGCGGCGTCGAGATCGCCGCCGAAGTCGCCGACTCGCCCCGCTCGACCATCGTCGAGCAGGTCGGCAACGGCGTATCGGTCCGGATGGCCGTCCTGTACCTGCTGCTGGGCGGCTCCGAGCCCGCCATCGGCACCGAGCACTGATCGAGGTTGAGTGACATGAGCACCTACATCATCAAGAACGCCTCGATCCTCGGCGGCGCCCCGCAGGACATCCTCGTCCGCGACGGTGAGATCGCCGAGATCGGCCAGAACCTGTCCGAAGCGGCCGCCGAGATCATCGAGGCCGACGGCCTGATCGCGCTGCCCGGCCTCGTCGACCTGCACACCCATCTGCGCGAGCCCGGCCGCGAGGACAACGAGACCGTCCTGTCCGGCACCCAGGCCGCCGCCCGCGGCGGCTTCACCGCCGTCCACGCCATGGCCAACACCACGCCCGTCGCCGACACCGCGGGCGTCGTCGAGCAGGTGTGGCGGCTCGGCCGCGAGCACGGCTACTGCGACGTCCACCCCATCGGCGCCGTCACCGAGGGCCTGGAGGGCAAGAAGCTCGCCGAGCTCGGCGCGATGGCCGACTCCGCCGCCCGCGTCCGGGTCTTCTCCGACGACGGCCACTGCGTCGACGACGCCGTGATCATGCGCCGGGCGCTGGAGTACGTGAAGGCGTTCGACGGCGTCGTCGCCCAGCACGCCCAGGAGCCCCGGCTCACCGAAGGCGCCCAGATGAACGAGGGCGAGGTCTCCGACCGGCTCGGCCTGCGCGGCTGGCCCGCCGTCGCCGAAGAGGCGATCATCGCGCGTGACTGCCTGCTCGCCGCGCACGTCGGCTCCCGGCTGCACGTCTGCCACGTCTCCACCGCCGGCTCGGTCGAGATCGTCCGCCAGGCCAAGGCCAAGGGCTGGAACGTCACCGCCGAGGTCACCCCGCACCACCTGTTCCTCACCGACTCCTGCGCCGAGCACAGCCCCACCGGCGCCTACGACCCGATCTACAAGGTCAACCCGCCGCTGCGCACCCAGGCCGACGTCGACGCCTGCCGCGCCGGTCTCGCCGACGGCACCATCGACGTCGTCGCCACCGACCACGCCCCCCACGCCCTCGAGGACAAGGAAACCGAGTGGGCCGACGCCGCCATGGGCATGGTCGGCCTTGAGACCGCCCTGTCGGTGGTCCAGGCCGCGATGGTCGACACCGGCCTGCTGACCTGGTCCGAAGTGGCCGACCGCATGTCCACCAAGCCCGCCGAAATCGGCCGGCTCACCGGACAGGGCCGCCCGCTCGAGGTCGGTTCACCCGCCAACATCACGCTTTACGACCCGAACTTCACGGCGCCCGTCGACGCGGCGACGTTCGCCTCCAAGAGCCGCAACACCCCCTACGCCGGTCTCGAACTGCCCGGTCGCGTCGTCGCCACGCTCCTGCGGGGCCGGCCGACCGTGCTGGAAGGAAAGCTCGTATGACAGATGCCATGCTCGTCCTCGAAGACGGACGGGTGTTCCACGGCGTCGCCTTCGGCGCGGAGGGTGAGACGTTCGGCGAGGTCGTCTTCAACACCGGCATGACCGGCTACCAGGAGACCCTCACCGACCCGTCGTACCACCGGCAGATCGTCGCCATGACCGCCCCCCACATCGGCAACACCGGCGTCAACGACCTCGACCCCGAGTCGTTCCGCATCCAGGTCGCCGGATACGTGGTCCGTCAGCCCGCGCGCGTCGCCTCCAACTGGCGCGCCCAGCGCTCCCTCGACCAGGAGCTCAAGACGCACGGTGTCGTCGGCATCGCGATGCCCGGCACGCGCGCCCTCACCCGCCACCTGCGTGACCGGGGCGCGATGCGCGCCGGGATCTCCACGGTCGAGCGCGACCCGCAGGCCCTGCTCGCCCGTGTCCTCGCGACGCCCGGCATGGCCGGCGCCGACCTGGCCGCCGAAGTCGCCACCAAGGAGCCGTACGTGGTTCCGGCGCGCGGCGAGACCAGGTTCCGGGTCGCGGCCGTCGACCTCGGCATCAAGGCGATGACCCCGTTCCGGATGGCGGAGCGCGGCTGTGAGGTGACCGTCCTCCCGGCCACCGTCACCGCGGAGGAGATCCTCGCCCTCGACCCCGACGGCGTGTTCTTCTCCAACGGCCCCGGCGACCCCGCCACCGCCGACCACCAGGTCGCGGCGCTGCGCGGTGTGCTCGCCTCCGGCAAGCCGTTCTTCGGCATCTGCTTCGGCAACCAGATCTTCGGGCGGGCCCTCGGCCTCGGCACCTACAAGCTCCGGTTCGGGCACCGCGGCGTCAACCAGCCCGTCCAGGACCGTCGCACCGGCCGTGTCGAGATCTCGGCCCACAACCACGGCTTCGCGGTCGACGCCCCCCTCGACGGCCCCTTCGACACGGCTTTCGGCCGCGCCGAGGTCTCGCACGTCAACCTGAACGACGGCTGCGTCGAAGGCCTCCGCCTCCTAGACCGCCCAGCGTTCTCAGTCCAATACCACCCCGAGGCCGCCGCCGGCCCCCACGACTCCACCATCCTGTTCGACCACTTCTGCACCCTGATGGCCACCCACCAGCAGGCAAGCCACCCCACCCCCGCCGAGCCACCTCACCCCGCCCAGTACGCGGCTGCGGACCACCCGGTTCACTCCGCCCCCGCTCCGCAGCACCCGCCCGCCGACCAGCAGGGCGACCAGTTCCCCCCGGCCGAGCAGCACCCCCGCCCCACCCAGGACGAAGGCGTCGCCGCCCAGCCTGAGCAGCAGGGCGGCCAGTTCGCCCCGGTGGAGCAGCACCCCCGCTCCGCCCAGGACGAAGGCGTCGCTGCCCAGCCTGAGCAGCAGGGCGGCTCGTTCACCCCGGGCCAGTTCGCTTCGGCGGAGCAGCACCCGCGCTTCGGCCAGGACGAAGGCATCACTGCCCAGCCTGAGCAGCAGGGCGGCCCGTTCGCCCTAGGCCAGTTCGCTCCGGTGGAGCAGCAGCGGTCCGTTCAGAGTGACGGTGCGGCGGCTCCGCAGGTCGGGCAGTACGCCCCGGCCGAGCAGCCTGGGTGGTTCGTGCCCGCCGAGGTGCAGGCCGCCGCGGCGGAACCGCGGTTCGACGGGGAGCAGGGGCAGGGCGAGTCGCCTTACGCGCAGTTCGCTGACGGGCCGGCGTTGCCGGTGATCGGGGACGGGCAACCGTTCGCGTCGGCGGAGCAGCTCGCGCAGGCGCTGGCCGAACCGGGCTCGCCCTACGCGCAGTTCATGGCCGAGCAGGCCGCCGCCGCCCAGGCACAGCAGGCTGGGCAGGCGCCGCAGCAGGGGCTGCCGCAGGCCGGGCAGGCGCAGCCGCAGGCCGGGTACGGGCAGTACGTTCCGGTGGAGACGCAGGCGGTCGAGCCGGCGGCTCCGGGGGAGCGGCCCGAAGGCGGGTACCTCGTGTTCGGTGAGGCGCCGCCCGCGCCGGGCAACGTGACCTACGGCGACGTGCACGTCGCGGGCGCCCAGGTCGCGGGCGCCGAAACCCCCCACACCGACGCGGCCCGGCGGCCCGTCGGGTTCGACGAAGCGGAAGGTGCCTGATGCCGCGGCGCGAAGACCTCAAATCCGTACTGATCATCGGCTCGGGGCCGATCGTCATCGGCCAGGCGTGCGAGTTCGACTACTCCGGCACCCAGGCGTGCCGGGTCCTCAAGGCCGAGGGCCTGCGGGTCATCCTGGTCAACTCCAACCCCGCCACGATCATGACCGACCCGGAGTTCGCCGACGCCACCTACGTCGAGCCGATCACCCCCGACGTCGTCGAGAAGATCATCGCCAAGGAGCGTCCCGACGCCCTGCTGCCGACCCTCGGCGGGCAGACCGCGCTGAACTGCGCCGTCGCCCTGCACGAGACCGGCGTCCTGGAGAAGTACAACGTCGAGCTGATCGGCGCCGACTTCGACGCGATCCAGCGCGGCGAGAACCGCGAGATCTTCAAGGGGATCGTCGAGTCGCTGGGCGCGGAGTGCGCGCGCAGCGTCATCTGCCACACGATGGACGAGGTCCTGGCGGGGGCGGCGCAGCTCGGCTACCCGCTCGTCGTCCGGCCGTCGTTCACCATGGGCGGTCTGGGCTCCGGTTTCGCCTACGACGAGGCCGACCTGCACCGGATCGCGGGCGCGGGCCTGGCGGCGTCGCCGACCAGCGAGGTGCTCCTGGAGGAGTCGATCCTCGGCTGGAAGGAGTACGAGCTGGAGCTGATGCGCGACCGCAACGACAACGTGGTCGTCATCTGCTCGATCGAGAACCTCGACCCGATGGGCGTCCACACCGGCGACTCGATCACGGTCGCGCCGGCGATGACGCTGACGGACCGCGAGTACCAGCACATGCGTGACGTCGCGATCGCGGTCATCCGCAAGGTCGGCGTCGACACGGGCGGCTGCAACATCCAGTTCGCGATCCACCCGTCCACCGGCCGCATGATCGTCATCGAGATGAACCCGCGGGTGTCGCGGTCCAGCGCGCTGGCGTCCAAGGCGACGGGCTTCCCGATCGCGAAGATCGCCGCCCGGCTGGCCGTCGGCTACACCCTCGACGAGATCCCGAACGACATCACCAAGGTCACCCCGGCGTCGTTCGAGCCGACCCTCGACTACGTGGTCGTCAAGGTCCCGCGGTTCGCGTTCGAGAAGTTCCCCGGCGCGGACCCCACGCTGACCACGCACATGAAGTCGGTCGGCGAGGCGATGGCGATCGGCCGTTCGTTCCCCGAGGCGCTGCAGAAGGCGCTGCGCTCGCTGGAGAACAAGGGCGCGTCGTTCACCTGGGACTCCGTCCCGCCGCTCGAGCAGCTCATGCAGTCGATCAGCACCCCGCACGACGGCCGGCTCCACGAGGTCCAGCAGGCGCTGCTCGCGGGCGCGAGCGTCGGCGCGGTCTACCGGGCCACCGGCATCGACCCGTGGTTCCTCGACCAGATCGTCGCGATCAACGAGGTCGCCGCCGACATCCGCCTGTCGGACGACGCGCTGACCGCGAAGAAGCTGGAGATCGCCAAGCGCCACGGCTTCTCCGACGTCCAGATCGGCCAGCTCCGCAACCTGTCGGAGGAGGTCGTCCGGGAGCTGCGGCACGCCCTCGGCGTCCGGCCCGTCTATCTGACGGTCGACACGTGCGCCGCCGAGTTCGCCGCCCAGACCCCGTACCTGTACTCCTCCTACGACGAGGAGACCGAGGTCCCGCCCGGCGCCAAACCCAAGGTGATCATCCTGGGTTCGGGGCCGAACCGGATCGGGCAGGGCGTCGAGTTCGACTACTCGTGCGTCCACGCCAGCTTCACGCTGTCGGAGGCCGGGTTCGAGACCGTCATGGTCAACTGCAACCCCGAGACCGTCTCCACCGACTACGACACCTCCGACCGCCTGTACTTCGAGCCGCTGACGCTCGAGGACGTGCTGGAGGTCGTCCACGCCGAGCAGCAGAGCGGCGTCGTCGCGGGCGTCATCGTGCAGCTCGGCGGCCAGACCCCCCTCGGTCTGGCGCAGAAGCTGAAGGACGCGGGCGTCCCGATCGTCGGCACCTCGCCCGAGTCGATCCACCTCGCCGAGGACCGCGGCGCGTTCGGCCGGGTGCTGGCCGCCGGCAACCTGCCCGCGCCCAAGCACGGCACCGCGATCTCCTCCGACGAGGCCGTCGCGATCGCCAACGAGATCGGCTACCCCGTCCTGGTCCGGCCGTCGTACGTGCTCGGCGGACGCGGCATGGAGATCGTCTACGACGACGCGACGCTCGTGTCGTACATGGCGTCGGCGACGGAGATCTCCGCCGACCGGCCCGTGCTGGTCGACAGGTTCCTCGACGAGGCCATCGAGATCGACGTGGACGCCCTGTTCGACGGCACCGAGCTGTTCCTCGGCGGCGTCATGGAGCACATCGAGGAGGCCGGCATCCACTCCGGCGACTCGGCGTGCGCGCTCCCGCCGATCACGCTGGGCCGCGAGAACATCGAGCGGATCCGCGAGTCGACGCTGAAGCTCGCCCAGGGCATCGGCGTGCGCGGGCTGATGAACGTCCAGTACGCGCTGTCGGCGGGCGTCCTTTACGTCCTGGAGGCGAACCCGCGGGCCTCGCGCACCGTGCCGTTCGTGTCCAAGGCGACGGCCGTGCCGCTGGCGAAGGCCGCGGCGCGCGTCATGATGGGCGCTTCCATCGCCCAGCTCCGCGCCGAGGGCCTGCTGCCCCCGACCGGCGACGGCGGCACCCTGCCGCTGGACGCGCCGATCGCGGTCAAGGAGGCGGTGCTGCCGTTCAACCGGTTCCGCAACACCGAAGGCCAGGGCGTCGACACGATCCTCGGCCCGGAGATGCGCTCGACCGGCGAGGTCATGGGCATCGACGAGGTGTTCGGCACCGCGTACGCCAAGTCGCAGGCCGCCGCCTACGGTCCGCTGCCGACGAAGGGCCGCGCGTTCGTCTCGGTCGCCAACCGCGACAAGCGCCACATGGTCTTCCCGGTGAAGCGGCTGGCCGATCTCGGTTTCGAGATCCTGGCCACCGAGGGCACCGCCGAGGTCCTGCGCCGCAACGGCGTCCACGCGAAGGTCGTCCGCAAGCACAGCGCGGGCCCGTCCGCCGACGGCACCCCGACGATCGTGGGCCTGATCCTCGACGGCCAGGTCGACCTGATCGTCAACACCCCGTTCGGCAGCCCCGGCCAGTCCGGTCCGCGCCTCGACGGCTACGAGATCCGCACGGCCGCCGTGGTCCGCGGCATCCCCTGCGTCACCACGGTCCAGGGCCTCGCCGCCGCCGTCCAGGGCATCGAGGCCGTCACCCGCGGCGACGTCGGCGTCCGCTCCCTCCAGGAACACGCCACCCGCATCCGCACCTCCTGGCACTAACCCCCGAGCGCGCCCCCTCCCCAGGGGGCGCGCCCCCACCCCGACCACCTGCCAGGGGGGTTTTGGGGTATGGGGGAGCGTGGCGGTCTTGGGGTGGGGGTGGCTTGTCTGGGAGTGTTGCGTTTCCGGGTTGGGAGCGGGCTGGGGTCCGTGTTCGTTGGGAGGGTGTCATCAGCGGCGAGGGAGCGGTGCAGTCGCCGGGGACCGTGCTGACGGTGCGGCAGGTGGCGGCGTATCACGCGATGACTCTCGTGGCGCCCGCGGTCGCGGAGCGGTTCAGGCCCGGGCAGTTTCTCGCCATCGCGGTCGGCGGGGAGCATACGTCGCTGCTCGCCCGGCGGTGCTTTCCGATTTATGAGGTCAAGTCTGACTATGGCGGGACCGTGGAATTCGTCTTCGAAGCCACCGATCCCGGCACCGAATGGCTCGCATCACGGCGTTCGAGAGATGCCGTCGACGTTATCGGGCCGTTGGGACGACCGTTTCCGTTGCCTCGCGATCCCGCCAGTTGTCTGCTTGTCGGCGGCGCGCAAGGCGCTTCCGGACTGTTCTCGTTGGCGGACGCCTTGCGCCGCCGCGACTGCCAGACCCATTTCGTGCTCGCCGCCCCGCACGGCACCCAGGTGTTCGGCGCCCGGTCGGCGCAGCGGATCGGCGACAGCGCGACCGTCGTCACCCGCGACGGCTCGCTCGGCACCGCGGGCAGCGTCCCGGAACTGCTGCCGCGGATCATCGACGAGTCGGCCGCCGACGTGATCTACGCGGCGGGCCCGACCGCCCTGATGAGCGCGGTCGCGTCGATCGCCGCGAACTACGGCGTGCCGTGCCAGGTGTCGGTCGCCGAGCTGCTGTCGGCGACGTCCGCGTGCGGCATCGGCACCTGCCAGTCCTGCGTCCTGCCGGTGATCGGCGACGACGGGATCACCCGGATGGTCCGCGCCTGCACCGAGGGGCCCGTGCTCCGCGGCGAGCGGGTGCGCTGGTCCGATCTCGGCACGATCCCGCTGGACGCCATGGGCGGCCCCCGCGCCCCGCATTCCGCCCTGACCGCCCCCGTTCCCGTGGAGAGGTGACAGGCGTGGAGTTGACGACCAGGATCGGGACGCTGGAGCTGGCGTCCCCGGTGATCAGCGCGTCGGGCTGCGGCGGCAGCGGCCGTGAGCTGGCGCAGTTCACGGAACTGTCCCGGCTGGGCGCGTTCGTGACGCCGTCGGTGATGCTCCAGCCGCGCGCCGGACGCCCCACCCCGCGTGTCGCCGAGACCCCGAGCGGCCTGCTGACGGCCATGGGCCTGCCGGGCCCCGGAGTCGAGGGCTTCCTGGGCCGTGACCTGCCCTGGCTGGCCGAGCAGGACGCCCGGGTGATCGTCTCGGTGGGCGGCAACAGTGTCGCCGAGTTCGCGGAGGTCGCCAAGCGCCTCCTGGACGCGCCGACCGCCTCGGCCGTCAAAGCCGTCGAGATCAACGTGGCGTGCCCGAACGTCGAGGACAGGGGCAGGATGTTCGCCGCGTCCCCTCAGGCCGCCTCGGAGGTCGTCAGGGCCGTACGGGGTGCCGTCCCGCGAGACGTCCCGGTATTGGCGAAATTGTCGCCGGACGTCACGGACATCGCGACCATCGCCCTGGCGTGCGCCGACGCGGGCGTCACGGGCCTGTCGCTGATCAACACCATGGCCGGTCTCGCCATCGACCCGGCGACGCTCAAGCCCGTCCTGACGGGCGTCAGCGGCGGCCTGTCGGGCCCCGCGCTGCGCCCGGTGGCGCTGCGCTGCGTCTACCAGGTCCACGCCGCCCTGCCCGGGCTGCCGATCATCGGCGGCGGGGGAGTGGCCTCGGG
>NZ_BAAGZI010000168.1:0-11676 GCF_054778695.1 Actinocorallia lasiicapitis | reverse complement strand
CCGGCGGAACAGCAGGTGGGCGGCGTGCCCGGCCTGGGCGGCGGCCTTCCCCGTCGTCATCCCGGCCTTCGGGTCGAGGACGAGCGCGCAGTAGGGCGCGGCGGGCTCCTTGGTCGTTCCGTGCTCCAGATCGGTGCCCGCGACCTGCATCTTCGCCAGTTCCGGCGGCAGTTCGGTGACGGGGCCCGGCGGGAAGGCGCGGACCTCGGCGCCCTGGTGCTCGACCGTGACGCCCGGGAGCCGCTGCGCGTCGTGCCAGCGTGCGCCCCGGGCGCGGCGCGTCAGTTTGCGGATCCGGCCGTCCTCCCAGCGGGCCACCTGGTCGGCGAAGTCCGCGTCGGCGAGGAGCAGCACCACGGCGGTGGCGGCGGCCTCGCAGACGGCCTCGTGCGACGGCGGATCCTTCTTCTCCACGCGCAGGGCGAGCTGCAGGGCCCAGGGGGTCTCGCCTTCGGGGTCGTCGTGCACGATCGGCGGTCGGGAGATCATGCTCCGAGGGTAGGGCAGGGCGCTAAGTTGGCGGCGCACGCCCGCTCGGGCGGCGCAGGACGGGACAGTACGGGGGACGACGATGCAGCAGGTATCCAGCCGCGAGGTGTACCGCAACCAGTGGCTGACGCTGCGCGAGGACGTCACCCGCTACCCCGACGGCTCTCCCGGCCTGTACACGGTGGTGGAGAAGCCGACGGCCGCCTGCGTCATCCCGTTCGAGGACGGCGGGTTCCATCTGGTCGAGCAGTACCGGTATCCGCTGGAGCGCCGGTCGTGGGAGTTCGTGCAGGGCACCTGGCCGTCGGACGGCCCGCCCGGGGAGGAGCTGGCCCGTGCCGAGCTGGTCGAGGAGACCGGGCTGCGCGCCGAGCGGATGGAGCGGATCGGGCGGCTCGCGATCGCGCCAGGACTCACCACCCAGGAGTGCGACGTGTTCCTCGCGACCGGGCTCACCGCGGGCCCGCACCGCAGGGAGGTCGGCGAGCAGGACATGCGGCAGCGCTGGATCTCGCTCGCCGCGTTCGAGACGATGATCCGGGACGGCGTCTTGTTCGACAACACGACCTTGGCGGCGTATGCCATGTTTCTCCTGAGGAAGTCCTGATCCGATGGTCATAGTCCGGGTCAGCCTGGGTAGGTAGTCCCCCGACGTGCCGGGGGGCGGGCTGGGGAGGTTCGGTTGGCGGAAGTGATTCCGGGCACCGGCACGTACTTCGTGGGCATCGACATGCCACCCGGCCGGTACCGCTGCGAGAACGGCAAGAACGGCTGGTGGGTGCTGTTCGCCGGGGAGGGCGGCTCCCGGCCGACCGGGATCTGGCCGCTGGAGCAGGGCCCCGCCGAAGTCGAGATCACCGACGGCGACTTCGCGTTCGAGACCCACGTCCCGTCCGTGTGGACCCTGGTGTCGCCCGCCTCACCGGCCTCGCCCGTCCGGCACGATCTGCGGCCCGTCACCGATCCGACGCTCCGCGCCGAGCTCGACTCGCTGATCGCGCGGCGCGGCCCGCTGCTGCGGTCGTTCCCGTTCGCGGCGGTCGCGGCGGCCGTCGTCGCGTTCTTCGTCCTGGACGGCGATCTGCGCTGGCTGGTGATCGCGGTCCTGGTGATCGCGGCGGCGTCCCGGCGGCTGCTGGACGATCTGCGCAGGGCCCGCGCCCTCACCGACCGGTCCGACCGGTTCCTCAACGTCGAGGAGTTCGACCCGGAGGGGCAGGCGCTGCTGGCGCGCGTCCAGAAGGCCGCCGACACCGTGCGGTCGTCGGCCGTCGTCGCCGAAGGGCTGCTGGAGGGGATCGATCCGGCCGTCGAGCTACCCCGCCAGGAGTGGGAGATCGCGCAGATCCTGGCCCGCCAGTCCAAGCTCCGCCGTGACGCCGCGGCGCTGGCGCTCGCACCCGAGGTGGCCGAGGCGCTCCAGCCCCAGCAGGACAAACTGGCGCTGTCGGTGGCGGCCGTCACCCGGCGGGTCGAGGCGCTCGAACGATATGCCGAACGCACCCGGGAGGCCGACACCGCCTACCGCGCCTGCCGCCAGCTCGAGGATCTCGCCGCGCACGCCCACGAGTACGACGACCTGCTCGCCGACTCCGTCCGCGAGGATCTCGCGATCCCGGTGATCGACCGGCTCACCGCCCAGTCCGACGAGCTGCTGAGCACCCTGCGGGACCGGATCGCCGACGCGTCCGAGGCCGCGGCCGTCCTGCCGCCGCGAGCGATCAGGGAAGGTGAAGTCAGGGACGAGTGAGGATGCGGGGGCCGTCCTGCGTGATCGCGACGGTGTGCCGCCACCGGCCGTCAGGCAGGGGACGTCTCGAGCTGATCGCGGTCGATCCGGCCGATCTTGCCGTCGCGGAGGGTGAAGTTCCAGCGGGTGGAGCGTTCCCCCGCGGTGTCGTTGCGGAACCGCGCCAGCAGGGCGAGGCCGTCGGCGGACTCCTCGCGCACCGCCAGCCGGCCGTGCACCGCGAAGATCTCGTCGTCGATCCAGCGGCCGAGGTCGCGGCGGGTGCCGTCGTCGGTGAGCTCCGCGTAGGGGGCGAGCTGGGCGGCGAACGCGTCACGATCGCCGTGGTTGATGGCCTCGACGAGGGCCCGGACGGCCGGGTGGGTCGGCAGCAGGATGCTCATGCCGACCAGTGAACCCGGCCGCCGGTCAACAGAGATTCAAAACACCATGAGATGTATCGGTTCGTTGTTCAGCTCGCGCCGTAGACGCGCTCGGGGTCGGGGGCCTCGGCGAGCAGCTTGTCGACGGCGGGGCCGACCTCGGCCGCCTCCCAGCGGGCGCCCCGGTCGACGCGCGGCCCGTGCCGCCAGCCGCTCGCCACCGAGATAGCACCGCCCTCGACCTCGAAGACCCGCCCGGTGACGTGCCGCGCCTCGGCGCTGCCCAGCCAGACCACGAGCGGGGAGACGTTGCCGGGGTGCATGACGTCGAAGCCGTCGGCGGGCTTGGCCATCATCTCGGCGAACACGTCCTCGGTCATCCGGGTGCGGGCCGCCGGGGCGATCGCGTTGACCGTCACCCCGTACCGGGACATCTCGGCGGCCGCGATCAGCGTCATCGTGGCGATGCCGCCCTTGGCCGCGCCGTAGTTGCCCTGGCCGACCGAGCCGAGCAGGCCAGCGCCCGACGAGGTGTTGATGATCCGCGCGTCGACCTGGTGGCCCGCCTTGGACAGCTCCCGCCAGTAGGCGCCCGCGTGGCGCAGCGGCGCGAAATGGCCTTTGAGGTGCACCCGGACGACGTCGTCCCATTCCTGTTCGCCCATCGACACCAGCATCCTGTCGCGGACGAAACCGGCGTTGTTCACCAGGATGTCGAGCCGGCCGAACGCCGTGACGGCGGTGCGGATCAGCCGCTCGGCGCCGTCCCAGCTCGCGATGTCGTCGCCGTTCGCGACGGCCTCGCCGCCCAGCTCCCTGATCTCCTCCACCACCGACCGGGCGACCGCGCTGGTCCGCTCGCCCGCGCCATTCAGTTCCACGCCGAGGTCGTTGACGACGACCTTCGCGCCCTGGCGGGCGAACTCCAGGGCGTGCTCGCGGCCGATGCCGCGGCCCGCGCCCGTCACGATGGCCACGCGGCCGTCCACGATTCCCATGGGGGTTCTCCTTAGAGGTGCTGCTGGGCGAGGTAGAGCCAGGCGGGCTGTTCGCCGCCGCCGTCGATGGTCAGGGTCGAGCCGGTGACGAAGGGTTCGGCGCCCAGGTAGAGGCAGGCGCGGGCGACGTCGTCGGGGACGGCGAACCGGCCCGCGGGAATCGTCCGCCGGATGAGCTGGACCGCCTCCGCGCCGCCGTAGTGCTCGGCCTGGTCGTCGCCGGACTCGATCAGCCCCACGACCAGGCTGTTGACGCGGACGTGCGGCGCCCACTCGGCGGCCAGGCACGCCGCGAGATGGTGCAGCCCGGCCTTGGCCGCGCCGTAGGCGGCGGTGCCGGGCGACGGGCGCACCCCGCTGACCGAGCCGATCATGATGATGGAGCCCTCCTCCATCACCCGGTGGGCGGCCTGGGCGACGTGCAGCGGGCCGAGCAGGTTCAGCTCGATGACGCGCTGGTGGAGCTTGGGCGAGGCGTCCTTCGCGAGGGCGTAGGGGGAGCCGCCGGCGTTGTTGACGACGACGTCCAGCCGGCCGTGCCGCGCGATGATCTGCTCGATCAGCCGGGTGACGTCGTCAGGGTCGCGGACGTCGCACGGCAGGAACACCGCGGCGCGTTCGCCGTAGTCGAGCGCGACGGACGGGGGCCGGTCGGGCTCCGTCCGCGCGCAGACCACCACCTCGGCCCCGGCGTTCAGAAAGGCGCGGGCGATGCCCGCTCCGATGCCCTTCGTCCCGCCGGTGACCAGCACCGTCTTTCCCCGATAGTCATAGCTGACCGCCATCGAACCTCCCTGTGCCGCCATGCTACGGTACCAAGCAAGCGTTAGGTAAACATCGATGAGGGTGGGGTATGGGGATCACGCATACTGTGGCCGCTCCCGGCGTGGCCGAGGTCGTCGTGGACGTGCCGCCGGTCAACGCGCTGACCGTCCAGGGCTGGTTCGACCTCGCCGACGCGATCACGCGGGCCGGGCGCGATCCCGAGATCCGCGCGGTCGTGCTGCGCGCCGAAGGACGCGGGTTCAACGCGGGCGTCGACATCAAGGAGATGCAGCGGACCGAGGGGTTCACCGCCCTCCTCGGCGCCAACCGCGGGTGCTACGCGGCGTTCGCCGCGGTCTACGACTGCGAGGTCCCGGTGATCGCGGCCGTCCACGGGTTCTGCCTCGGCGGCGGGATCGGCCTCGTGGGCAACGCCGACATCATCGTGGCGTCCGACGACGCGACCTTCGGGCTGCCCGAAGTCGACCAGGGGGCGCTCGGCGCGGCCACCCATCTCGCGCGGCTCGTCCCCCAGCATCTGATGCGGGCGATGGTCTACACGACACGGACCGCGACGGCGCACCAGCTCCACGCCCACGGTTCGGTGCTCGCCGTGGTGCCGCGCGCGGAACTGCGGGCGAAGGCGTTCGAGGTCGCCGCGGAGATCGCCGACAAGGACCCCTTCGTGATCCGGCGGGCCAAGGAGTCGCTGAACGGGATCGATCCGGTGGACGTCAAGCGGTCCTACCGGTTCGAGCAGGGATTCACCTACGAACTCAACCTGCAGGGCGCGGGCGACAAGCACCGGGACTCGTTCGTGCGGGCGAGCCGGGGCGTCGCGAAGGAGCAGGGGTAATGGGCGCGCAGATGACGATCGAGGAGATCGTCGGCTCGCTGGAGAGCGGGATGACGGTCGGGATCGGCGGCTGGGGATCGCGGCGCAAGCCGATGGCGCTGGTCAGGGCGATCTGCAACGCGCCCGTCACCGATCTGACGGTGATCTCCTACGGCGGGGCCGACGTCGGGCTGCTGTGCGCGGCCGGAAAGATCCGCAAGCTGGTCGCGCCGTTCGTGACGCTCGACTCGATCGCGCTGGAACCGCACTTCCGGCGAGCCCGCCAGAGCGGGACCATCGAGTTCGAGGAGTACGACGAGGGCATGTTCATGTTCGGCCTGTACGCCGCCGCCCACCGGCTGCCGTTCCTGCCGACCTACGCGGGGCTCGGCTCCGACGTCCTCACCTGCAACCCCGCCCTGAAGACCGTGCGGAACCCCTACGGCGACGAGGAACTCCTCGCCGTGCCCGCGCTGACCATGGACGTCGCGCTGGTGCACCTGCAACGGGCCGACGCCCGGGGCAACGCCCTCTACCTCGGCGGCGACCCCTACTTCGACGACCTGTACGCCAAGGCCGCCGACCGCACCTACGTGTCGTGCGAGAAGCTCGTCGACACCGCCGACCTGCTCAAAGAAGGCCCCGTACAGGCCCTTCTGGTGAGCAGGGCCCAGGTGACCGGGGTGGTCGAGACCCCCGGGGGCGCCCACTTCACCACCGGCGACGACGACCGGCGCGACGAGAAGTTCCAGCGGTTCTACGTGGAGTCGGCGGCCGACCCCGAGAAGTGGGCGGCGTTCCGCGCCCGGTTCCTCGACGGCGACGAGGCCGCCTACCAGGACGCCGTCCGGGCATGGCACGAGGAGGGCGCATGAACACGGAGACGGCCACCAGGGCCGAGGTGTGCGCGGTCGCCTGCGCGGAACTGTTCCGCGGCGACGGCGAGATCGTCGCGGCGGCCGTCGCCGGGATGACGCCCGCGCTGGGCGCGCGGCTCGCCCGCGCCACGTTCGAACCGGGGCTGCTGACCACGGACGGCGGGCCCTATCTGACGGCGCGGCCGGTGCCGCTCGGCGCGCCCGCCGGTGACGTCGAAGGGTGGCTGCCGTTCCGCGACCATCTCTGGCTGGTGCTGAACGGACGCCGCCACGTGTGGCTCGGGCCGTCGCAGATGGACAGGTACGGCAACTGCAACATCAGCCACATCGGCCCGCACGACCGGCCCAAATCACAGCTCCTCGGCGCGCGCGGGGCGCCCGGCAACACCCGGATCAACTCGACCAGTTTCTGGGTGCCGAAGCACTCGACACGGGTGTTCGTCGAGCGGGTGGACTTCGTGTCCGGGGTCGGCAACGACCGGGGCGCGCACGACCTGCGGGGCGTCGTCACCAATCTGTGCGTGCTGGACTTCGCGACCGGTGACGGACGGCTGCGGCTGCGCTCCGTCCACCCCGGCGTGAGCGTCGCCGACGTGGTCGCCGCGACCGGGTTCGAACTCGTCGTCCCCGACGACGTGCCCACGACCAGGACGCCCACCGCCGAAGAGCTGCGGCTCATGCGTGAGGTGCTCGACCCCCGGGGGATCAGGGAACGCGAGGTGCCCGCGTGAAGACCGCGCTCACCGAACTGACCGGGATCGAGCATCCGATCGTCCAGACCGGGATGGGGTTCGTCGCCGGAGCGGGGCTGGCCGCCGCCACCTCGGCGGCGGGCGGGCTCGGCATCGTCGCGGCCGCCACCCTGTCCGTGCCGGAGATGACCGCCGCCATCCGCAAGATCAAGGAGCGGACGGACAAGCCGTTCGGGGTGAACATCCGCTCCGACGCCGACGACGCCGCCGAACGCGTCGAGATCATGATCAGGGAGGGGGTGCGGGTCGCGTCGTTCGCGCTCGCGCCGTCCCGGGAGCTGATCGGACGGCTCAAGGACGCCGGGGTCGTGGTGATCCCGTCGATCGGGGCGCGGCGGCACGCCGAGAAGGTCGCCGCCTGGGGCGCGGACGCCGTGATCGTCCAGGGCGGTGAGGGCGGCGGCCACACCGGGCCCGTCCCCACCACGGTCCTGCTCCCGGACGTCGTGGACGCCGTCGACATCCCGGTGATCGCCGCGGGCGGCTTCTTCGACGGTCGCGGCCTCGTCGCCGCCCTGTCCTACGGGGCCGCCGGCATCGCGATGGGCACCCGTTTCCTGCTGACCGCCGACTCCCCCGTCGGCGACGAGGTCAAGAAGGTCTACCTCGGCAAGTCGGTCCGCGACACCCTCGTCACCACCAAGGTCGACGGAATGCCGCACCGCGTCCTCACCTCCGAACTGGTCGCCCAGCTCGAATCCGCGGGACGCCTCACCGGCCTGCTGCGCGCCGCCCGCAACGGCGCCAGGTTCAAGAAGCTGTCCGGCCTGTCCTGGGCGGCGATGATCCGCGAGGGCAACCGGATGAAACACGGCCGCGAGCTCACCTGGGCGCAGGTCCTGATGGCCGCCAACACCCCGATGCTCCTCAAGGCCGCCATGGTCGACGGCCGCGCCGACCTGGGCGTCATGGCCTCCGGCCAGGTCGTCGGCCTCATCAACGACCTCCCCACCTGCGCCGAGCTCATCACCCGCGTCATGGCCGAAGCCGAACAGACCCTCGCCCGCCTCCCCCGCCCCTGACGGCGCCGGCCCGCGCCTCAGCTCGAAGAGCGCACGACCAGACGGGTCGGCAGGATGCGCGGGGAGGTGAAGTCCGTGCCCTGGATCCGGGCGACGAGGAGTTCCGACTGCTGGTGCTTCGACCGCGCAGGGACGCCAGGAACGAGACGTTGATTTCGGTCGCTGGTTGTGCGTCATAGCGACACAGCATTCGGCCGCCGATCAGGCTTTGACGGCCGAAGGTGTCCCTGCATCTGTCGCGGTAGCAGCCGTCGTCTTCGGGCTCACCGCCGGGCCTTCCACCGCCGACGAGGGGTGGCATGTTCAAGTCGACGACGGCGACGTCGTGACACCCGAGGAGATCGCTCGCAAGCTCTTCCAGAAAGCGCCCCACCACCGGCCATCCAGACCGCATCTCCGCGCGGAACCGACAGCGTCGTCGGCCCGGTCCACCGCAAGGACGACATCGGGACTGTATGGGCAGAACTCACCGAGACCCCCACGACGATCACGATCGAGCCCGGCGACGGCCAGCGGATCGTCTGCCCGACCCTCAGTGCCGCGTACGCGAAGGGACACGCTCCCGAATGCTCGGCCCTCTATGAACGATCATCCGCTGGACTCGCAGGCTCCGCGTACGAGCCGCCCCAGTTGCCGCCGCCGCCCGGGATCGCCGTGACGTCCCACTTGCCCCGGTAGGCGGCGCCCGCCTTCTCCCTGATGACGCCCAGCATCCAGGACGGGCACGCCATCGTCGCGAACGAGTCGCGTTTGAACGCCGCCTCCCACGGCTTGTCGAAGGTCTTGAGCTTGGCGGTCAGATCGTCGGCGTGGAGCCGGGCGACGCAGCCCTAACAAATCTCCCCAAATTCGAGTAATACCGAAATATAGGAAACGGCCGATGGTCAGCCCCTCGGGCAGTGAGAATCAGGCATGGCGCGCGGCCTTGGTCCCTCCGGGCAGCGCGGCGTAGCCTGAGGTCATGTCCGTGAACGAGGAGGACGACACCCCGATGACCGCCGATCCCCTCCCCGATTGGGCCATCCCGCCAGAAGGCGGCTTCACCGTGGAGGACTTCCTCAAGCTCCGTGACCTTCCCCGGCACACTGAGCTGATCGACGGGAGCCTCGTCTTCGTGAGCCCGCAACGCCAATGGCATTCCTCCATGGTCACCCTGCTCGAGCTCCGTTTGGGAGAGTTGGCACCACCCGGCTGGACGGCGATCCGGGAGATGTCCGTGAAGCTCGGCAGGAAGCAGATGCCCGAGCCCGACGTGGCGATCATCACCGAAACGGCCTTCGGGGAGGACCGCACCTACTACCTTCCCGAAGACCTCCTTCTCGCCGTCGAGGTGATCTCCCCGGACTCCGAGGAGCGCGACCGAGACGTGAAACCGCGGAGGTATGCAGGTGCGGGCATCCCGCACTACTGGACCGTGGAACGGGTCGGCACACGACCCGTCGTCAAGACCTTCGAGCGCAGCTCCGCGGAGGGCGGCTACGTTCTCACCGGAATCCACCACGACCAGCTCACGGTCGACTCGCCCTTCAAGATCGATATCGACCTGAAGCGGGCAGGTTCGCGGTTCCGCGACAGACCCTGAACCGATTCCTTCGGCAGCTTTAGCACACACGCCAAGCCACCGAGATTCAACCGTTACCGGAAGGCTTACCAAGCAAGCGCTTGCGCTGGCGATGGTTTGGGGTTAGTTTCCTGACATGCCTCCGGGAACGTTCTTCGAAGTGATCGCCGAACTTTCCCGGACCACGAGCCGTCGCCTGCGGAGGAAGGATCGCGCCCCTTCCGCCGCAGGCGACGTTCACGTCCCGGGCCGGCCCGCTTGAGCAGGCAGTCGTTCTCCGGCCGGGCGGCCGTCGCGGGAATCGGGATGACCGCGATCTCGCGGGAGTCCGGGGCGAGCGCCCTGTCCCTGGCGCTGACGGCGTCGCGCCAGGCCCTCGACGAGGCCGGCGTCGACCGGCCGGACGCGATCCTCAGCTACCACCTCAACGACTCGGCGCCCGTCCTCTACCTGGCCCGCGCGCTCCGGATGGACGAGATCGGCTGGCACAACGAGATCTACGGCGGCGGCACCCAGTGCGCGTCGATCCTGGCCGACGCGGCGATGCTCGTGGACAGCGGGATCGCCCGGAATGTCCTGGTGTACCGGGCGCTCAACGGGCGGTCGGGCCGGCGGATGAACACCCTCGGGCTGAAGCTCGGTGACGGCACCGAGGAGCAGTTCACGCACCCGTACGGGATGGCCGGCCCGGTACACCAGTTCGCGCTCGCCGCCCAGCGGTACCTCCACGACAGGGGGCTGTCGGAGAAGCAGCTCGCCCAGGTGGTGCTGCGGTCGCGGCGGAACGCCCTGGCCAACCCGCGGGCGCTCGTCCGCAAGGAGCTGACCCTCGACGGCTACCTCGCCGAACCGATGATCGCCTCCCCGCTGCGGCGGGCCGACTGCTGCCAGGAGACCGACGCGGGCTGCGCGCTCGTGGTCACCCGGCCGCGTCCCGGCGCGCCGCTGATCCACGCCGTCGTGCGGGGCGGCGGACCCGGCTGCTCGACGATGGACCGCGCCGAGGACGTCAGCCGGATCTTCGCCCACTATCTGGCGGACCGCCTTTACGACACGGCCGGAATGAAGCCGTCGGACCTCACGACGGCCCTGCTCTACGACGCTTACAGCTGGCTGGTCCCCCGGCAGCTCGAGGACTTCGGACTGCTCGCCAGGGCGGATCTCGCCGACGGGCTGGAGGCCGCGCTGGAGCGGGTGAACCCGCACGGCGGGCTGCTGTCGGAGGGATATGTGCACGGGCTGAACAACACGGCGGAGGCCGTCCGGCAAGTCCGCGCGGGCGGGGGTCCCGCCCTGATCACCGGGTTCGGCGGCTCCTACGGTTCGGCGGCGATCCTCACCGGGGACTAGAAACATGAGGACTATTCATGTAATTTCGGCACTCCGCGCCGCCCCCGAGGAGTGCCCTTGCCGTCCCGTCTTCTTCCCCTGCTGGTCACCGGGGTGCTCGCCGCCCTGATCGTCGCCGGGGCGGTGCTCGACCCGGTCGGCTACTTCGCCCTCTACGGCTCCCCCGGCCGCCTCCTCCCCGAGACGGGCTGGCAGGCCGCACCCCTGCTCGTCTACGTGCCGCTGCTGCTCGCGGGCACCGCCTGGACCGCCCACACCTTCCGCCATCTCACCCGGCGACCGCGCTTCACCACGATCTGGGCGGGCATCGTCCTCTCCGCGCTAGTCGCAAAGTTCACGATGGCCGTCGCCGCCACCGCCCCCTGGCTGAACCTCGCCGACCTGGCCTGGTCCACCTCCTACACCGTCCCCAAGGCGGCCCTCTACGCCCTCCTCCCCGCCACCATCGCCCTCCTCCCCTTCCGCCCCACCGAACCGCGGTCACGGAGTGCCGAGACTGTCGCGTTGACGACCGGGGGCGAGGGCCTCACGGGGTCGGGCCGCGCCGCCGGGGGGCGGTCTGTGGGGGCGCGGGGTGTTGCGTTGGCGGTCGGGGGGGTGGCGGCTGTCACGGGGCCCTGGTTGGGGGCGCATTGGGGGCGTGATCTGGTCGCGGGGGTGCCGTCGGTGGCGCCGGAGGCCGGGCTGGTCGGGGTCGTCAGTGGGGTGGTCGTGTTCGGGCTGGCGAATCTGCGGACGCAGCGGAGGTTCGGTGAGCGGGCGCGGAATCGGGGTGGGGTCTTTCTGGGTGGCTGGCTTGGCTCGCTGTGGGCGGGGGCCGTGCTCGGGGTCGTGCAGAGCGTCGCGCTGGTGGTCGTCGACGGGGTCGGGGCCGCGCTGCAGACGCCGGCGCAGGTCTGGATCCGGGTCGGGGA
>NZ_BAAGZI010000167.1:0-11753 GCF_054778695.1 Actinocorallia lasiicapitis | reverse complement strand
CCCCCGCCCCCTCCCAAAACCAGCCCAAAACCCACCCCAACCACCGCCGCCCGCCCCGAAAGCCACACGAACCCACTCCCCTCGCGACACCACCACCCGTCAGCCCTCACACTCGCTCCTCCCAACACCACCTCCGCTGGAAGCGGGACAAACCCGCCCCCCTCGCGACACCACCACCCGCCAGCCCTCACACTCGCCCTCCCGACACCGCCCCAAGGCCCATCTCAACCGCCGCCTGCGCCTGCGCCGGAAGCGGCACGAACCCACGTGCAACCGCGCCGACCGGAACGTCCGCGTGCTCGCGCGCACCGCTGCTTCCTCGGCGAAGGCCGAGGTCCTCTGGTGTCAGCGGGGAGCGGGGAGCGCGGTTCATACGCGGATATGGGGTTTGAGGTCGGCGTAGCGGCGATCACCGATGCCGGAAACATCGCGAAGCTGCGACGGGTCGGTGAAAGGACCGTGCTTGAGACGGTGATCGACGATGCGTTGAGCGAGGACGGGCCCGACGCCCGGTAGCTGCTGAAGCTGCTGAAGGGTGGCCGTATTGAGGTCGAGCGGCTCGACCGGATTCACGCCACCCGGTGGGACAGCGGCACCGGCCGGCGGCATCGCGGCCTGAGGCCCACCCACGACGATCTGTTCCCCGTCGCTGAGCTTGCGCGCGAGATTGAGCCCGTCCAGCCGGGCCCCGGGCCGTGGACCACCCGCGGCCTCAAGCGCATCGGCGACCCGCGACCCGAGCGGCAGCGTGACCAGACCCGCGCGCCGGACCTTCCCGGTCACGTAGACAACGACTCTGCCCGACGGAACAGGGCTGGCCCGCTCAGACGCCCCAGGCGCCGACCCCGAATCCGCCGCAGGCGCATCAGCGACCGGCGTCACCCCGGCAACCGGAACCGCTTCGGGCCGCGGCCGCCCCGTCCACATGAGCACCCCCGCAGCAAGCATCGCCAGCACACCAACAACGACCAGCGCACGCCCACCCGAAATTCCGGGATCCCACCTCTCCAACAGATCACCGACCGCCCGCCCCCGAGCCGCCCACCTCCTCCTCCCCCCATCCGCCCTCGAACCCTCCCGCCTCGCGTCCCGCAGAACTCTCACGTCCCCTCCCGAGCCATCCACCCCCCACCCGGCTCCGTCCGCCGCCCCCTGCACGGCCTCGCCATCCCCACCGCGCGCCTCACCCACATCACCGCGCGAATCCTCAGAGCTCCCTCCAGGAACACCTTCACCCAAAGCCAGGCCATCGCGATCCCGTCCCCGGGCATACCACCCCCCGCCCACCTGCAGAGCACCCAGCCCACCCCCCGGAACGTCCACATCTCGCTCCGCAGCGCCTTCAACCCAGCGCGCCCCATCGCGACCCCGATCAAAGGCATACGAGGCCCCGCCCCCTAGCCCACCGCGCGGGACGTCCACGTCCCGCCAGGAAACGCTTTCGAGCCCACGTGCGCCGTCGCTTTCTTCCTCACGGGCATACGACGTGCCGCCCACGCTCAGAGCGCCCGGCTCCCCACCCGAACCATTCACGTCCCGGTCTGAAGCCCCTTCAGAACAACGCATTCCGCCGCGATCTAGCTCGTCGGCATACGACGCGCCGCCCACACGCAAAGCGCCCAGCCCACCACCAGGAACGTCCATGTCCCGTTCAGCAGCGCCTTCAGGCCCACGAGTGCCGCCGCGACCCCGATCAAAGGCATATGACACCCCGCCCACCAACCCACCGCGCGGGACGTCCACGTCCCGTCGGGAAACGCTTGCGAGACCACGTGCGCCGTCGCCTTCTTGCTCATGGGCATTCGAGACGCCGCCCGCGTTCAGAGCGCCCGGCTTCCCACTCGGACCATTCACGTCCCGCTCTGAAGCGTCTTCAGGCCAACGCGTTCCGCCGCGATCTAGCTCGTCGGCATACGACGCGCCGCCCACACGCAAAGCGCCCAGCTCACCGCCAGGAACGTCCATATCCCGTTCAGCAGCGCCTTCAAGCCGACGCGTGCCGCCGCGATCCCGTTCGACGGCATACGACGCCTCACCCGTGCGTAGAGGGTGTGGCTCGCCGCCTGGGGTATCTGTTTCTCTCGTGGGACTGCCTTCAGGCCAACGCGTGGCGCGATTCTGATTGAAGGCATGGGATGTCGCAGTCGTGCCGGTCAGGGGAGCACTTGTCTCACCGCGTGGTGTGTCCGTGTTGCGGCCGGAGATGCCTTCGAGACCACGTGTGTCGTCGTGCTCTCGGCCGCGGGCATAGGGCGCTGAGGCCGTGCGTTGGGTGCTTGTCTCACCGGGTGGGACGTCGGTGTTCTGCTGCGGTACGGCTTCGGTCCAGGGGGTGGGTTTGACGGTTCGGCGCTGAGGGGTGTGGAGATTCGGCGCGTCACGATTTGGCGGTGCGGGGTTCTCCTTTCTTTGGAGGAGTTCTGTGATGGGGGCGGGTGGTCTGGGCGACTGCTTATGGCGGTAGGGGCGGGGGGTCTTCGGGGCGGCTGCCTCCTCCGGGTGCGGGTTTGGGGGCTCTTGTGCCCAGGGTGAGGCATCCGCCTTTCGGGGTGGGAGGTGCGGTGTTTGGTGGGGGATGTCCTCGAGCCAGGGTGAGGCGTCCTCCTGCCAGGGTCCGTGTGCTGGCCAGGGGGTGTTCTCGTCGCTGAATGCGTCGTTGCCATGTGGGGTGAGGGACTCGCCGGACCAGGGTGAAGCGCCCTCTTCCGGTGGGGGCGGAATGGGTGCCCATGGTGAGTCCGCGGCTTCGGATGAGGCGGACGTCTGACGGAAGGGCGCTGTTTCGGTGGCTGACGATGGCTCTGCTGCCCGCGATTCCGCCGCCCAGGGGAAAGCTCTGGCGGACGAAGGCGACGGGGTGGCGAAATCGTCGTCCGTTGGTCTGGCATTTCGGTTTGGAGGAGGTGCCGTTCGTTGGAGGGCTGGAAGGGCGGAGATGGGGAGGTCCCAGCGGACGGGATCGTCGGGGTGCGGGGTGGACGGACGGGACTGTAATGTCCCGGCCGGAGGTTCGGAGGGCCATGGGGGCTGGGGCTGCATTCGTGTCATGTGGCTGACGGTAGCCAGCCGCAGGCACGCCGAACGGACCGAACGGGATTCTGTGGATAGTGATTGGCAGCCTTGAGCGGCCCGCAAGGCATGGACGGGCTGCGACGTCGCCATGTGCGAGCGCTCGGGGCCGGAGCAGGTCCGCTCGTGTTCGATGGGATCGCCAGGTTGCGCCTTGCCGGACCGGTGACGGTCTCCTGCCGGTGATGAAGGTGCTGCGGGAGAGCTTTTGCGGGGTCGCCGTCCCAGGCGCGGGAGCTGGCCGAGGAGCTGGGCCGCGACGGGCTGGTCGGGGCTCGGGCTGAGATGGAGCTGGTGAAGTCGTGCCTTGAGCTTCGTGGGACTGTGCGGTCAGTGAGGGCTGATGGCCACGCCCAGCATTCCGGGGCCTACGTGGGCGCCGATGGCGGGACCGATTTCGCCTACGGTGAGGGTTTCGGCTCTGGGGAGGCGGTCGCGGAGGCGGGCCGCGAGGGTTTCGGCGCGGGACGCGGCGGAGAGGTGCTGGACGGCCAGGTCCACGGGGATTCCGGCGGCTCGTTCGACGACCAGCTCTTCGAGTCTTGAGAGAGCTCGGGAGGTCGTGCGGACCTTCTCCAAAGGAGTGATGCGGCCGTCGGTGATGGTCAGGAGGGGTTTGACCATGAGTGCCGAGCCCAGGAAGGTCGCGGCGGCGCCGATACGGCCGCCGCGGCGAAGGTGTTCGAGGGTGTCGACGTAGAAGAGAGAGTGGCTGTTGAGCGCGCGTTCGCGGACCAGGTCCGCGACGTCGGCGGCCGAGGCTCCCTGGGCGGCGAGCCTGGCACCGGCCAGGGCGGCGAAACCCAGGGCCATGCCGATGGTGCGGCTGTCGACCACATGGACGGGGACCGACGCCTCGTCCGCCGCGAGCTGCGCGCATTCGAGGGTCCCGGACATGGCGGCGGACAGGTGCACCGAGACGATCGCCTCCGCACCGGCGCCCGCCGCCTCCTTGTAGGCGCGCGCGAACCGCTCCGGAGACGGGCGGGACGTCGACACGGGCTGCCAGTCGCGCAGCGCGCGCGCCGTGTCGGCCGCCGTGACGTCGACCCCGTCGTCCCGGACGCTCCCTCCGATGACAATGTGCAGCGGCACGACGGCGATGTCGTGCCGTGCCACCAAGTCAGGGGGCAGATAAGCGGATGAATCCGTGACTATCGCAACGCCCATAGTTGAAACCGTACCTTCACCCCGTTAACCACTCATCACGCCAACGTGACCAGAGTGCTCACTGTTCCGAACGCAACGAAAAGAACAGATTTCGTCCCCCCGCGAACGGACCGCGCCAGTTCCGCCCCGCCCTCCACCTACCCATCCCACGAACAACCATCGCCCCTCACACCCCGGCACCCGCAAGGAACCCTTCCGCCCGGCCCAACGCCATCGCGGCTCGCAACGCCGACCACCCACGACCCTGCGACGCCCACTGTCTCCACCGTCGAACACACCCACGGCCGGTCCAGCAGAACCACCCACCGCGCGACGCCCAAACCACAGACCACTCCCCGACCGCGCAACGCCCGCCACTTCGACCGCCGAACACACCCACAGCCAGCCCAGGAGATCGACCTACTACACGACGCCCAGACCTGACCACGCGACGCCCCGCCGTCTAACACCCACGGCCGATCCAGCAGAGGGACCCACTACACGACGCCCAGACCGCAGACCGCTTCTCTAGACCGCACTGCACGTCAGCTGCGGTTTCTCACCGCAGAGCACGCCCAGGCCGACGACCGTCCAAGACGGAGAACGACCAGGTCATCGCCCCCTAGCGTCACGGCTTCTCCGATCTCGCCCGCGGCAGGCACCTCAGCCGGAGACTCGTCCAAAGGAAATACCCGCCGGCCTTCACCGAAGGCCGCGCAGGTGGCCGTACCCGATCGTCGGCATCCACCGGACGACCCGACGTCGCGGAGCGCCGCGGGCACTGGAGGGGATCGGTGGGCAACAGGTCGGTCGTCGGGCCGTTGACGGGCGTCGGTTTCGCATCCCGGCGACGCTGAACGGCTGCCGCCGTTCGACGGGTCTGCCGAATCACGATCCCGCGTCGGGAGTGGCGACGCCCAGACCGTCACATGTCCGGGGTGAGGTTGGACGGGTGTGCCGCCGCGCCAGACGCGGAGGGCCCGCAGGCCGTCGGCCCAGGGACCCTCGTGGTCGGCGTTCCAGTGGGAACGCCCTGACCGTCACATGTCAGGGTTGGACGGGGGTGCCGCCGCGCCAGACTCGGAGGGCTCGTAGGCCGTGGGCCCAGGCGAAGGCGCCTTCGTGGTCGGCGTCCCACAGGACGATGTCGGCGTACATGCCGCGGGAGAGGGAGCCGCGGTCGGAGACGCGGAGGGCGGCCGCGCCGCCCAGCGTCGCGGCGCGGAGAGCTTCCGTCACCGACATCTTGAACATGGCGACGGCCAAGCCCACCACGACGGGCATCGAGGTGATGCCGCATTCGGACGGGTTGTGGTCGGTGCCCAGCGCGACGGTGACGCCGCGGTCCAGGAGCTGGCGGACCGGCGGGACCCGGCCGGAGCGGAGTGCCGAACCCGGGCAGACCGTCGCGGTGACGCCCGCGTGGGCGAGAGCCTTGACGTCCTCTTCGGTGGCGTCGGTGAGCAGGTCGGCGGAGGCGCAGCCGAGTTCCGCGGCGACCTGGGCGGCGCTGGTCCGCTCGGTGGTGCCGACGGCGTGGATCCGCGCCTTCAGCCCGTACCGCTGCGCGGTGTGCAGCAGCAGCCGTGCCTCGTCGGCGGTGAAATGGCCTTCTTCGCAGGAGACGTCCATGCTGTCGGCTCCGGCCGCGGCGGCGTCGGCCGCCCACTGCCGGACCGCCTCGACGTATTCGCGGCGACGCCCGAAGTACTCCGGCGGCAGCACGTTCGCCGCCATGAACGTGGCGTGGATCCGCGGCATCGCCGGCTCGTTCTCCAGCGACCGCAGCATCCGGATGTCGGCGAGCTCACCATCGCGGGTCAGGTGGTAGCCGGTCTTGGCCTCGACGGTCGTGGTGCCGCTGAGAATCCAGGCGCGCAGCCGTTCCCGGACGGCGTTGCACAGGGTCCACGGATCGGTCCCGCGCGTCACCGTGACGGTCGAGGCGATCCCGCCGCCCGCGGCGGCGATCTCCTGCGCGGTCGCGCCGGACGTGCGCATGGCCAGCTCGGCCCAGCGGTTCCCGGCGTAGACGGGATGCGCGTGGGCGTCGATCAGGCCGGGCGTGACGAGCCCGCCACCGAGGTTCTCCACATGGTCGACATCGACGATGTCGTCGATGACGCCGGGCACGCTGGCCGGCAGGTCGGAGGCCTGTCCCGCCCACACGATGCGGTCGTTGTGGATGAGGATGGCGGCGTTGCTGCAGACATCGGTGCCCGTCCACAGGCGTCCGATGTTCGTCAGCAGGCGAACCGTCATATGCGTGTCACCGAACCGTCCGTCGGAGGGATTTTCCGGACGTCAAGAGCCACCTGCTCTCGCTGATGCCGCCGGACTGGATGCCAGGCGACGGGTATGTACCGGCACTCGGACGAGTACCGGGAGGAGCGGGACCGGAGATATCGGTTTCGTCACGGTAGTGCACGCCAGGCCCGCTGTACAACCTCTTGAGACCGGAACGTGGCACGGTCCCGAGAAGTTCCCACTGACCGTAGCCGTCACGGCAGCGCAACGTACGCGAAAACAACGAGATGTGGCCGTTTAGTGACCCGCGGCGGCCACCTCGTAGCGCTCCAGCTCAGCGGCGAGGGCCAGCGGCACCCGGGCGATCAGCTCGGTGCCGTCCTCGCGGTGGGTCACCTTGGTGACGTCCCCCGCGTCGTGGATCTTCGCGACCAGCGCGCCCGCCGAGTACGGCAGCAGCACGTGCATCTCGCGGTCCATCTGCGGCAGCGACGACTCGATCAGCGTGACCAGTTCGTCGATCCCAGCACCGGTGTGGGCCGAGATGACCGCGTTGGACTTGAACGCCCGCTGCAACCGTGCGATCGCCAGGGGATCCGCGACGTCCGCCTTGTTGATCACGATGATCTCGGGGATGGACTCGGCGTCGACCTCCGACAGCACCTCGTGGACGGCCGCGATCTGCGCTTCGGGGTCGGGGTCGGATCCGTCGACGACGTGCAGGATGAGATCGGCCTCGGCCACCTCTTCCAGGGTCGACCGGAACGCCTCGACGAGCTGGTGCGGCAGATGCCGGACGAATCCGACCGTGTCGGCCAGCGTGAACTGCCGTCCGGACGGGGTCTCGGCCTTCCTGACGGTCGGGTCCAGCGTGGCGAACAGCGCGTTCTCGACCAGGACGCCCGCGTCGGTCAGCCGGTTCAGCAGCGACGACTTGCCCGCGTTGGTGTATCCGGCGATCGCGACGGCCGGCACCTGGCGGGTGCGCCGCGCCGACCGCTTGGTCTCGCGCGACTTGGACATCTCGGCGATCTGCCGGCGCAGCTTGGCCATCCGGGTGCGGATCCGCCGCCGGTCCAGCTCGATCTTGGTCTCACCGGGGCCGCGGCCGCCGATGCCGACGCCGCCCGCGGCGCGTCCGCCGACCTGCCGGGACAGGTTGCCACCCCAGCCGCGCAGCCGCGGCAGCAGGTACTGGAGCTGCGCCAGCTCGACCTGCGCCTTGCCCTCGCGGGATTTGGCGTGCTGGGCGAAGATGTCGAGGATCAGCGCGGTCCGGTCGATGACCTTGACCTTGCAGATCTCTTCGAGAGTCCTGAGCTGGGACGGTGCGAGCTCGCCGTCGGCGATCACGGTGTCGGCGCCCGTCGCGAGCACCACGTCGGCCAGCTCCTGGGCCTTTCCGGAGCCGATGTAGGTGGCCGGATCGGCCTTGGCGCGCCGCTGGATCAGTCCTTCGAGCACCTCAGAGCCCGCGGTCTCGGCCAGCAGGGACAGTTCCCGCAGCGAGTTCTCGGCCTGAGTGATCGTTCCTTCGGTCCAGACGCCGACCAGGACAACCCGTTCGAGCCGCAGTGACCGGTACTCGACCTCGGTGACGTCCTCCAGCTCGGTGGAGAGCCCGCCTACCCGGCGCAGCGCGTGCCGTTCGGCGAGGTCGTATTCGCCGACGGTTTCGAGGTCTTCGTACTCGGTCATGTTCCTCCTGGCTCGTATCAGCTCCAACGTCGGCCGGAGCCGTGTTCTTCCTGCTGGACCAAGACTGTCATGAGCCGACGACACTCTCATCTCAATATCTGGGTACCCCCGCTTTGGCGGATCGTTCCGCGCCTACTAGTATTTTCATTACTCAGAAGTAAGTTTTCGCCTGATGAAATTCGAGGTGCCGTGATGGGCGTTGAGGTCACCGGACCCAGCAACCCGCGATTCGACGAGATCCTGACCCCCGAGGCCCTGGCCTTCGTGGGCGCTCTCCAGCGCGAGTTCGGCGAGCGCCGGCTGGAGCTGCTGGCCAAGCGGATCCAGCGCCAGGACGCCCTGACCGCCGGCGGCACCCTGGACTTCCTGCCCGAGACCGCGGGCGTCCGCCAGGACGACACCTGGAAGGTCGCGACCCCGGCCCCCGGGCTCGAGGACCGCCGCGTCGAGATCACGGGCCCGACCGACCGCAAGATGACCATCAACGCCCTCAACTCGGGCGCCAAGGTGTGGCTGGCCGACTTCGAGGACGCCAACACCCCGCTCTGGAACAACATGATCGAGGGCCAGCTCAGCCTGCGCGACGCCCTCGACCGCACCATCGACTTCACCGACGAGAAGACCGGCAAGAGCTACGCGCTCAAGCCCGACGAGGAGCTCGCCACCATCGTCGTCCGCCCGCGCGGCTGGCACATGGAGGAGAAGCACGTCACGGTCGACGGCAAGGTCATGTCCGGGTCGCTGTTCGACTTCGGCATGTACTTCTTCCACAGCGCGCGCCGCCAGCTCGCCAAGGGCAAGGGCCCCTACTTCTACCTGCCGAAGATGGAGTCGCACCTCGAGGCCCGCCTCTGGAACGACGTCTTCAACTTCGCGCAGGACGAGCTGGAGATCCCGCGCGGCACCATCCGCGCGACGGTCCTGATCGAGACGATCCCCGCCGCGTTCGAGATGGAGGAGATCCTCTTCGAGCTGCGCGACCACTCCGCGGGCCTCAACGCCGGCCGCTGGGACTACCTGTTCTCCGTGATCAAGAAGTTCCGTTCGCGCGGCGTGTCGTTCGTCCTGCCGGAGCGCAACGCCGTCACCATGACCGCGCCGTTCCTGCGCGCCTACACCGAGCTGCTGGTCCGCACCTGCCACAAGCGCGGCGCCCACGCCATCGGCGGTATGGCCGCTTTCATCCCGTCCCGCAAGGACGAGGAGATCAACAAGATCGCGTTCGAGAAGGTCCGCGCCGACAAGACCCGCGAGTCCGGCGACGGCTTCGACGGCTCCTGGGTCGCGCACCCCGACCTCGTCCCGGTCTGCCGCGAGATCTTCGACGGCGTGCTCGGCGACAAGCCGAACCAGCGCGACAGGCTCCGCGAGGACGTCTCCGTCTCCGCCGCCGACCTGCTGTCGGTCGACAAGACCCCCGGCGAGATCACCGAGGCCGGTCTGCGCAACAACATCGACGTCGCGCTCCGCTACCTCGCCGCCTGGCTGAACGGCTCCGGCGCCGTCGCGATCCACAACCTGATGGAGGACGCGGCCACCGCCGAGATCTCCCGCTCCCAGGTCTGGCAGTGGATCTACAACGGGATCAAGCTGCCCGACGGCACCCTGGTCACCAAGGAGCTCGTCGCCACCCTCCTCGACGAGGAGCTGGCCAAGATCCAGGCCGAGCTCGGCGACGCCTACAACAGCGACCGGTACAACGAGGCCGTCGCGCTGTTCAAGGAGGTCACCCTCGCCGACGACTACAGCGAGTTCCTGACCACTCCGGCGTACGTCCGCTTCCCGTAAGCCGGAAGGCCGCCGCAGCAGGCCGCTGAACTAGGTTGGGCCGCGACGGGTGTTCCGTCGCGGCCCGCTCCGTATCCGTCGTCGCCCGTAGTAGTCCGCCGTCCGAGGAGGAGCTGTGCTGCCCGACGAGCCACCCCGAGAGACCGTGCTCGAAGCGCTCGCCGCGCGCTTCCGCGAGATCCTCCCGCCCGGATCGGTGATCGACGACCCGGCCAGGCTGCGCACCTATGAGTGCGACGGCCTGACCTACCACCGGGCCGCGCCGGGCCTGGTGGTGCTGCCGGAGAGCGCCGAGCAGGTCGCCGCCGTGGTCAGGGCCTGTGTGGCCGACGGCGTGCCCTACGTGGCGCGCGGCAGCGGCACCGGCCTGTCGGGCGGGGCGCTCCCCCGCACCGACGGAGTGCTGATCGTGACGTCCCGGATGCGCCGGATCCTCTCGATCGACCTGGACGACCAGCGCGCCGTCGTCGAACCCGGCGTGATCAACCTGGACGTCACCAAGGCCGTCAAACCGGACGGCTACTACTACGCGCCCGACCCGTCCAGCCAGCAGATCTGCTCGATCGGCGGGAACGTCGCGGAGAACTCGGGCGGCGCCCACTGCCTGAAGTACGGCTTCACCGCCAACCATGTGCTGGCCTGCGAGATCGTGACGCCCGACGGCGACATCGTCACCCTCGACGGCGGCCCCGGCTACGACCTGCTCGGCGCGATCATCGGCTCCGAGGGCACCCTGGGCATCACCACCAAGATCACGGTCCGGTTGACGCGCACGCCGGAAACCGTCCAGACCCTGCTGGCCGCGTTCCGCTCCATCGAGGAGGCGGGCGAGGCGGTCAGCGCGATCATCGGTGCCGGGGTGGTGCCCGCCGCGATCGAGATGATGGACGCCCTGGCGATCGAGGCGGCGGAAGCGGCCGTGGCCTGCGGCTATCCGGCCGGCGCCGAAGCCGTGCTGATCGTCGAGCTGGACGGCCCCGCGCCCGAGGTCGCCCACCAGTTCGCGCAGGTCCAGCTGCTGTGCGGGCACGCCTTCGAGCAGCGCGTCGCCGCGGACGACGCCGAGCGCGCGCTGATCTGGAAGGGCCGCAAGTCGGCGTTCGCCGCCGTCGGCCGCATCTCCCCCGCCTACATCGTCCAGGACGGCGTGATCCCGCGGACGTCGCTGCCCCGGGTGCTCGCCGCGATCGACCGGCTCTCCCGCGAGTCGGGCGTGCGCGTCGCCAACGTGTTCCACGCGGGCGACGGCAACCTCCACCCGCTCGTCCTGTTCGACGACGCCGAAGAGGGCGCGGGCGAACGGGCCGAGACCGTCTCCGGCGCGATCCTCGACCTGTGCGTCGAACACGGCGGCTCGATCACCGGCGAGCACGGCGTGGGCGTCGACAAGGCCCGCTACATGCCGCGCATGTTCACCGACGCCGACCTGGACACCATGCAGATGGTCCGCTGCGCCTTCGACCCCCCTTCCCTCTGCAACCCCGGCAAGATCTTCCCCACGCCGCGGCTCTGCGGCGAGGTCCCGCGCGTCCACAAGGCGGACGAGCCCCCTCGCCGACCGGCCCCGGAGGCCCCCGCTGCCGAAGGCGAGCTCTACTGATGACCGGCACCGACCCCCGCGCCACCGAAGCGCACTCCGACCCGCACTCCACCGACCCGCGCTCGACCGGCCCGAACACCGGCGGCCCGCACCCCGGCGACGCCCGGTTCGACTCGCGCCCCGTGACGGACGCCGACGCCGTCCTCGGAGTCCGCCCCAAGTACGTCGCCGAACCCGCGACGATCGCCGAGGCGGCGGCCGT
>NZ_BAAGZI010000166.1:0-11830 GCF_054778695.1 Actinocorallia lasiicapitis | reverse complement strand
CGGCGACCAGGCGTCGGCCACCCTCCAGGTGCGGCAGGTGACCTCGGTGGCCTACAGCCCCGACGGCCGGGTGCTGACCCTCGGCTTCGACGGCCGCGACCCCCGCCACTGGGATCTGGTCGAGGGCCGCTGGACCAGGCCGCCGCTCACCCCGCCCGTCCGGCTCGCCGTGGACGTCCAGCGCACTCACCTGTCGGTGCGCGACCCGCGCCGCACCACCCCGCAGCGGCTGAACCTGCCGAAGACCCGCGGGATGCGGATCGACGCGCTGACCGTCTCCTCCGACGGCAGGACCGTCGCGACGGCCGGCGACCGCTCCCGGTTCTGGGATCCGGCCGCGGGACGGATGCTGCCCGGCGGCTTCGCCCTCGGCTACCACCACACCGTCGCCCTGGCGATGGGCCCGCACCGCAACACCATCGCGATCGTCACCGCCGACCGCACCCTGCGCTTCTGGAGCCTGCGAACCCGTAAACCGGTCGGCCCGCCCCGCTCCGTCTCCGACGCCCCGCCGCTGCTCGCCTACAGCCCCGTCGACGACACCGTCGCCCTCGCCCAGGGCCGCGAACTCCGCTTCTTCGACGCCGCCGACGACCGTGTCCTCGGCTCCCCCCGCACCGAGAGCTCCGCCGATTTCACTGCCGTCGCCTTCTCCCCCGACGGCAGAACCGTCACCACCTCCGACGGCCAGACCGTCAAGATCTGGGACGCCCCCGTGATCACCCCCCCTGCCTAGCCATCCGCGCACCAGGTCCGCAGCCAACACCGAGGCGATGAGCGATCGCTTCTCAGGGTGTTTCGGTGACCGTCCCGTCTTTCACCTGCAGGGATCTTGTGGTCTTGACGGCTTCGAGCATTCGGCGGTCGTGGGTCACCAGGAGGAGGGTGCCCGGGTACTCGGCGAGGGCCGCCTCGAGCTGCTCGATCGCGGGCAGGTCGAGATGGTTGGTCGGCTCGTCCAGCACCAGCAGGTTGACGCCGCGGGCCTGGAGCAGCGCCAGCGCCGCCCTGGTCCGCTCGCCCGGCGAGAGCGTCGTGGCCGTCCTGAGCACATGGTCGGCCTTCAAGCCGAACTTGGCGAGCAGGGTGCGGACGTCACCGGGGTTGAGGTCGGGCGCGTTGCGCTGGAAGGCGTCGACCAGCGGCTCGTCGCCCTCGAACAGCCGTCGCGCCTGATCGACCTCGCCGACGACCACGCCGGGGCCGAGCGCCGCGGTCCCGGTGTCCAGCGGGAGCCGGCCGAGGAGCGCCGCCAGCAGCGTCGACTTGCCGGAACCGTTGGCCCCCGTGATCGCCACCTTCTCCGCCCAGCCGATCTCCAGGGTGACCGGGCCGAACCGGAAACCGCCGCGGCTGACGGACGCGTTCCTGAGTGTCGCGGTGACGGCCCCGGCCCGCGGCGCGGCCGCGATCTCCATCCGCAGCTCCCACTCCTTGCGCGGCTCGGCCACCTCGTCCAGCCGCTCGATCGCCTTCTCCGTCTGGCGCGCCTTCGCGGCCTGCTTCTCGGTGGACTCCGCGCGCAGCTTGCGGCCGATCTTGTCGTTGTCCTTGGCCTTGCGACGCGCGTTGCGGACGCCCGTCTCCATCCAGTTCCGCTGCATCTGCGCGCGGTCCTTCAGATCACCGAGCTTGTCCGCGTACTCCTCGTAGTCGTCGCGGGCGTGCTGCCGGGCGATCTCCCGTTCCCGCAGGTAGGCGTCGTAGCCGCCGCCGTACTGGTTGATCTGGTGCTGGTGGAGGTCCAGCTCGACGATCCGGTTGACGGTCCGCGCCAGGAACTCGCGGTCATGGCTGACCAGGACGGTCGCGGCGCGCAGCCCCTTCACGAACCGCTCCAGCCGGTCGAGGCCGTCGAGGTCGAGGTCGTTGGTGGGTTCGTCGAGCAGGAACACGTCATAGCGGCTCAGCAGCAGCGAAGCCAGGCCCGCCCGCGCCGCCTGGCCGCCGGACAGGGACGTCATCTCCTGGTCGAGGGAGATCCCCAGACCCAGGTCCGCGGCGGCCTCCTCGGCACGTTCGTCCAGGTCGGCGCCGCCGAGCGCCAGCCAGCGCTCCAGGGCCACGGAGTACTCGTCGTCGGCGCCCGGCTCGCCCGCCGAGAACCGTTCGGTGGCCTCGTCGAACCGGCGCTGCGCCTCGGTGACCCCCGTCCGGCGCGCCAGGAACCCCCGCACCGTCTCACCCGGCCGCCGGTCCGGCTCCTGCGGCAGATAACCCACCGCGGCCTCGGCCGGCGAGACCTGCACGGAGCCGTCCTCGGGGCCCAGCACCCCCGCGAGGGTCCGCAGCAGAGTCGATTTCCCGGCCCCGTTCGGCCCCACCAGCCCGATGACGTCACCAGGCGCCACCACCAGATCCAGCCCGTCGAACAGGGCCTTAGCCCCATACCCCGCCGCCAGCCCCTTGGTCACGATCGTCGCGCTCACCCACCCCACGCTACCGGCCCCGGGATCAGGCCGGACCGGACGCGCGGGCGGCTTCCGGGACGGGTCAGCCGGGGGACGGGCTGGCGGCGTCTTTGAGTTCGAGGTGGGGGGTGCCGGTGCCGTCGGCGGGGACGGACCACAGGTCGGAGCCGCCCTCGCGGGCCACCGCGTAGAGGAGGGTGTGGTCGTCGCGCCAGGTGAGCTGGTCGTCGATCGAGCGGGTCTCGGCCAGGGGGTGCTCGGTCAGCGTCGCCAGATCGAGGACGTAGGGCTGCCAGGGGCTGCCGGACGCGATCGGGCGGACGCGTTTCTTGAACGCGACGCGGGTGCCGTCCGGGGAGAGCGACGGGCACTCGACGTTCTGCTTCAGCACCGTCAGGGTGCGTGCGGCGACGCTGCCGCGGACCAGATGGGTGCGGCCGCGGGTGGCGAGGGTCGCGTAGAAGCGGTCGTCGTCGGCGAAGGTGACGCCCCAGATGTTGCGGTCCGGATTCTGTCCGACCCCTTGAATACGGTAGGTCTCCAGGTCGGTGGGCTGCCCGCCGCCGACGTTGACGAGGGAGGTCCGTGTGGTGAAATCCGCTCCGGCGTAGGAGTCGCCGGTCACGAACATCGTCCAGGCCGCCATCCGCCCGGACGGGCTGACGCGTGCCCGGCTCGGCGTCCCCGCGGTGTCGAAGACGCGGACCGGCCGCAGCTCCCGGTCCAGGATCTCGGCCTCGTAGCTGGGGATCAGCCCGCCTTTGTCGTGCAGGCACACGCCCGTCCCGGCGGCGGCGTAGAACCTCATGCACTGCCGCTCCCCGACCACCCGCCGCCCGTCCCGGACCGTCGCCACCCGGTTCCCCGCCGCCAGATCCCGGAACACGAACCCGTCCGCCCCGACGGCCTCCACCGCCACCCCCGCGGGCCGAGCCCGCACGACCACCCCCACCGCCACCGCACCCAACCCCAAAGCCACCACCACCAACACCACCCACCGCCACCCCATCCCCCAATTCTCCGCCCCCCTCACCCCGCCAACCCCCCACCGGTTTCCCGCGACGCGGCGTCCTGGCTCGCCACTGCGCGCTGGCCCGACGCAGCGTCCCGGCCCGACACGGCGCGCTGGGTCGACGCGGCCTGCTGGGGCGACGCGGTGGGGTGGGTGGGGTTGCGGGCTATGGTGCGGATTTCTTGGGTGGTGTGGCGGGCTTGGCGGATGGCGGCGAGGATCTCGGATTCGGGGTCGGGGGCGGTGCGGGCCTGGTCGAGGGAGCGGGCGACGGTGTGGAGGCCGGAGCCGAGGCGGTCGCGCAGGTGGAGGGCGAAGCGGGCGCGTTCCCTGGCGACCGTCGCGACGGCCAGGTCGTGGCGGGCGTCGGTGAGTTCGCGGTTGCGGCGGCTCAGCTCGAGCGCCAGCCAGTAGCCGAGCTGCGCGGCGATCGTGGAGGTGAACAGCAGGAACAGCAGCGGGAACCCGATGACGCTGCCCTCCCAGATCCCGGTCTTGATGACCGTCACCGCCGTGAACCAGGCCCCGGCGAACGCCGCGCCGACGAACATGATCCGGCCCGTCCGGCGGCCCAGCACCACCAGCCCGCAGGCCGCGACCGTCGCGAACTGGTCGTAGGGCGCCCACCCGAACAGGAACGGAACCAGCGCGCAGCAGACCTGGATCGCGAACAGCCGTCGCGGTCTCCGCACCGGTTTGCGCGCCGCGAACCGGAACAGGATCCCGTAGCTGGCGACCGTCGCCGCGACCACGATCGCGATCACCCAGCCGGGCGCGCCCGTCCAGAAGTGCGCGTCGAGCGGTGTGAGGCCGTCCAACGCCAGCACCATCCCGGCCGTCGGAGCGACGGCCTGCCAGCCCGAGGCGTCCCACCGGCGGACCCGCCGCTCGGGCACCCGCGCCGTCAACGTGAACCAGCCGTGCTCCTCGCGCGCCGTCAGCCGGCCGGAGCAGGCCGCCAGCCTGGTCCGCAGATTTCCCATCCCGGATCCGCCCGCCGTGCGGCGCGCCTGGCCGGGGGCGGGGTGGAGGCCGTCGTTGGCGACGGTGAGGCCGGTGGCGCGGACTTCGATCCGGCAGCGGTCGGCCTTGCTGTGCCGCAGGACGTTGGTGACGGCCTCCCGCAGCACGTAGGCGAGGGCCTGGTCGGCGTCCGGTGACGGCATCGCGGTGACGGTGACGTCGGCGTCGATTCCGGCCCAGCCCAGGACGGCGGCGGCCGCGTCCAGTTCGGCCTCCAGCGAGGTGAGCGGGGTGCCCTCCCCGACGGTCCTGACGTCGGCGATCGCCTGCTCGACCAGGCCGGTGGCCAGCTCCAGCTCCGCTTCGACGTCGCCCTTCCGCAGCGCCCGCAGCACCACCTCCAGCCTGATCACGATGACGGTCAGGCTGAAACCGAGCAGGTCGTGGACGTCGCGTCCGGCCCGGAGCCGTTCCTGGGCGACGCTGACCTCGGCGACGTCGCGCCGGGTCTCGAGGAGCCGGTGCGCGGTCCACGCGAACGTCGCGAACACGCAGACCTGGATCGCCAGCGAGGTGTTGTTGATCATCCAGTAGACGGCGTGCTCGGCCCGGCTCCTCCCGAAAGATCCTGCGGGCCAGCAGAGCAGGTCGATCGTGAGGGAGGTCAGCAGGAGCCCGCCGATCCAACCCCACCGTCGCGCCCCGCAGAACAGGACATAGGCGGCGGCGATCGGGTAGCCGGTGTTGGACTGCATCCGCAGGTCGGTCAGAACCGGCAGGTAGCAGAGCACGACGATCAGCGCGAAGAGCGCGCCCCGCCCGCGCATCCGCTCGAACCGCGGCAGCACCGCGACCGCGACGAGCGCCGGCAGCACCGCCAGACAGCCCACCCACACCAGATAGGCGACGGACAGCTTGTCCACCCCGGGCCGGGCGATGATCATGTTGCCGGCCGTCCCGAAGACCCCGAGGATCACCAGCTCCGCGACGACGATCCGCTCCGCGACCCTGGCCGCAGCTTCTTCCCCCACCAGCCAGATCCTAGGCCGACAGACCCCACCTCATCGCAACATTTACGACAAACGACTGAACGATCGTTCAATCCTGCTTGGAGGTATCGTTCATTCCATGGAGCCCATGCGTGAACGTCTGCTGTCCGCGGCCCTCCGGGTCCTGACCGAGAAGGGTCCTGCCGGCACCACGATCCGGGAGATCGCCAAGGCCGCCGGGGTCGCCGAAGGCAGCGTCTACACGCATTTCGAGGGCAAAGCGCAGCTCATCACCACGGTCTTCCTCGACCGGATGCCGAAGATCGAGCTGAAGGAAGCGATCAGCCGGCTGATCGGCTCGATGTCCGACGACGACCCGTCGGCCGGGCTCCGCGCGTTCGCCGTCGCCGCGATCGACGCCTACCGCGAGCTCGACGCGCTCGCCGGGATGCTGCACGGCGATCCGGAGACCGCCGCGCTGCTCCGCGCCGAACTGGCGGCCCGCAGGCTCGGGCCCGGGCTCGGCGTTCAGGCCGTCGCCGCCTACCTGCGGCTTCAGGAGGATCGCGGGCTGATCGTGCTGGCCATGGATCCGGCGCTGGTGACGGGCGCGCTGATGGGGGCGTGCCACGAGTACGCCTTCCAGTCGCTTTTCCATGAGGAGTCGCCGTTCGGGAAGGCCCCCGAGGCGTTCGCGGCGCAGCTCGTCGCGGGGCTGGTCCGGGTGCCCTGAGCCCTTGACCCCGACTGAACAAACGCTCATTCTTAGATGAGTGTTCGTTCATTACCGGGAGGGGCTGTCATGATCACCATCTTCGGGGCGTCGGGCCGGATCGGCGGGCAGGTCGTCCGTCAGGGGCTGGAAGCCGGCCACGAGATCACGGCCGTGGTGCGCGGCGAGCTCGCGCACGCCGCGCATCCCCGGCTGACGGTCGTCCGCGCCGACGTCATGGATCCGGCGGCGATCACCGCGGCCGTCGCGGGGGCGCAGGCCGTCATCTCGGCGCTCGGCCCGCCGAACGGCAGGCCCACGACCGTCCTGTCCGACGGGGTCCGCAGCATCATGACCGCGATGGAGAAGTCCGGGACGTCCCGGCTGCTCGTGGTCAGCGCGGACGGCGCGTTCCCCAGCCCGGCCGACGGGCCGCTCATGCGGACCGTCCTGCGGCCGCTGCTCCAGCGGATCCTGCGGAACGTGTTCACCGACACGCGCGCGATGGAGGAGCTGGTCCGCGCGTCGTCTCTCGACTGGACGATCGTCCGCCCGCCGCGTCTCACGAACGCCCCGCTCACCCGCGCCTACCGCCTCGCCGCCGACGGGCCGCTGCCCGGCGCCCGTTCCGTGCCGCGCGCGGACGTCGCCGACTGCCTGCTGGCGCTCGCGCCCGACCCTGCCTACCGCCGGGCCACGGTCACCGTCGCGACCTGATCAGGCGTAGGACGTCAGGAAGAGCGCTTCGGCGAGGGCCAGGTTCTCGATCTCGGACGGGTCGACGCTCTCGTTCGGCGCGTGGATCAGCGCCGCGGGCTCCTCCACTCCGATCAGCATGATCTCGGCCTGCGGGAACGTCTCCTGGAGGGCGTTGCACAGCGGGATCGAGCCGCCTTCCCCCTGGGTGGTGACCTTCTTGCCGTACGCCTCGGTGAGGGCGGCGGTCATCGCGGTGTAGGCGGGGCCGTCGGTGCGGGTCGCGAACGGCGCGCCGACCCCCTCGTCGGCCAGCTCGACCCGGACGTGCCACGGCGCCACGTCCCGCAGGTGGTTCATCAGCGCGTCCCTGGCGTCCTTCGGTTCGATGCCCGGCGGGACGCGCAAGTTGAGCCGGGCCCGCGCCTTCGGCTGGACGGCCGCCGCCGACCCGACCACGGGCGGGCAGTCGATCCCCAGGATCGTCACGGCGGGCCGCGCCCAGAGCATGTCGGAGACCGTCCCGGTGCCGGCGACCGACACCCCGTCGAGGATTCCGGCGTCGGCTCTGAACTGTTCGACCGGATACTGGACTCCGTCCCACCGCTGGTCGGCGGGGAGCCCCCGGATCGTGGTGTTGCCGGCGGCGTCCCGGAGCGTCCCCAGCATGTGGACGAGCGCGGCCAGTGCGTCCGGCGCCGCTCCGCCGACCGTCCCGGAGTGCATGGCGCTCTTCATCGACTCGACGGTCACCACCACGTTGGCCCGTCCGCGCAGGCTGGTCGTGAACGTCGGCACCCCCACCGCGAAGTTCCCGGTGTCGCCGATCACGATCGCGTCGGCCCGCAGCAGCTCGGGCCGGTCGTACAGCAGCCGCTCCAGACCGCCGGTCCCCTGCTCCTCCGACCCCTCCACCACGATCTTCACCCCGGCCCTGGTGCCGGCCAGCGCGGCCCGCAACGCCGTCAGATGCATGACGATGTTCCCCTTGCAGTCCGCAGCCCCCCGCCCGAACCACCGACCGTCACGCTCAGTGAGCACCCAGGGTGAGCTGTCCCACTCCTCATCCAGGGCGGGCTGCACGTCGTAATGCGCGTACAGCAGGACGGTCGGCGCCCCCGCCTCCCCCTCCCGGTACCCGATCACCGCATCGCTCCCGTCCGCGGTCCGGTACAGCCGGGACTCCACCCCCACCTCGCTGAAGGCTCCCGCCACCCACTCCGCGGCCCCCCGGCAAACCGCCTCGGGCACCACCCGCCCGTCCGCCACGGACGGCATGGCCACCAGCGCGGCCAGATCTTCCCGAGCCCGCCCCATCAACCCCGAAACCCGCCCCCGCACGGCCTCTCCCCCCATCTCCCCCACCCCACCCGACTACCCAGAGCAACCACCCCCGAATCCCCTCCCCCACCACCGCTGACCTCCCAGGGAACAGCCCAGGGCGACGTCCCCAAGACCACAACCCGTTGGCGTTCACCGCGCGGAGATCGTAGGATGCTCCGCGAGGGGGTCTCTAGCTCAATGGCAGAGCTCCGGACTTTTAATCCGTAGGTTGTGGGTTCGAATCCCACGGGACCCACCACCCTTCGAGCCCCTGGCCTTGGACTTCCTGTCCAGACCAGGGGCTCGCCCCGTTCCGCCACCCTCATGGAAGCCCGTAGGGAGCCAGCGCCGCCCGCGCCCTTGCCTCAGCACCAGGCGATCTTGGTCACGGTGCGGCGTTCGTCCCGCGCGGCGGATATATCGCCTGGTTCGGCGTGCACGCGACCGTCCCGCCCACGTGCTCCCACCACTCCGCCACCCAGTGGATGCCACGACGGCAGTGACGGCAGCGCGCCGTCACCATCGGTTCGACCTCCTCGGCCGTCTCCTCACTCACCACAGGTCGATCTCGCGCGCCCCCCAGCCAGCCGCCAACGAAACCTGGCTCGCCGTGTCCGCGCGGTCAGCGTCCGATGCCGCCCCGTGCCCGCCTCGGCCGGCGGTTGGGACCGGCGCGGGCAGCCCACCAGGTCGAGCGTCACCACAAGATCATTGGGGTTGGGATAAGTGAACCGCTGACCCGCCCGCGTCCACGCGTCGAACACCCCATGCTCGGCATCCCAACGGACCGCCACCCACCACACAGCCGCGACCACCTCGACCACCCGAGCCGGAGACTCGTGAGTGAACCGGGGCCACCCGCGCGACCGGGTCATCCTAGAGTTCTGCACACCGGACCTCCTGCGTCCGCAGGCCCCAGAACCCGCTGTTCGAACAGCGGCCGAGGCCGACCTTGTAAGGGAGCCGCAGCGACGGCGCTCGGGGGCTGGCCGGTCCGCCGCCGCGGCATAGAAGAAGAGGACGCGCCGGGCCGCGAGTCCGCAGCGCGCCCCCTCGTCTAGGTGCCGTCGGAGAGCTGCTTTTCGATGTGCGCCTGGGCGGCGAGCTGTGCGACCAGTTGCCCGGAGCGCCCGATTCCCATAGGCAGCGTGCGGGCCAGGCCCTCATCTACCTCGTCGGTGGACAGGATGCGACGGCGCGTGGCCATGACCGTTCCGGCGTCGGTGCGCCAGAACCGCCAATCCGGCCAGTCCTTGCCGAGGTCGACCAGCTCCTGATCTTCGATATCGGTCTGTGTCATGTGACCACCATGCCGACACGGCCCGCAGTCAGCCGATATCAAGGGTGGTATCTCACTGTGAGATATGTTCTCATCGTGAGATGGCTGCGACCCATGGCCCGCTGCACCTGGCCGTCGAGACCTGGCGCCATCCGCCGTCCGAACCGCGCTGCGGACCCGCGACATCGCCGCCCTGCTCCAGCTCGTCCAGCAGTACAGCGGCGCCAGCCAGGCGCGCATCGGAACCGCGATCAGCATGGGGCAGGGCCGTGTCAACGAGCTGATCAACGGCCGTCGCGAGATCTCCCAGCTCGACGTGTTCGAGCGGATCGCCAACGGCCTCACCATGCCCGACGACGCGCGTGCCCTCCTCGGCCTGGCCCCCGCACACGCCGCCACGTCCGGCGACCTGGCCGGGCACGCCGAGATCGGGCAGGTGTTCGCCCGCCAGGGCGATGCTGCGCACGAGCTCCAGGCCGCCGCCGCGCAGGCGAGCGAGATACGCATCCTCGCGGTACGCGGCCTCGGCCTACTCGCCCTCAATGACGCGCTGCTGCGCGGGCCGCTCCTGTCGCGCGCTACCCCGGCGAACGTCCAGGTTCTGCTCCTCGACCCCGACGCACCCATACTCCGAACCCGTGCCGAGGAAGTCGGCGAAGCCGCCGCGTCGTTCGCGGCCGGTATCCGGCTGGCCGTCGCCCGGCTCGGCGAGATGGCCGGTCACAGTCATGTGGACCTTGAGGTCCGGCTCTACGATTCGCTGCCCGTCTGGCGGATGATGTCGTTCGACGCGACGATGTACCTCGGCTCGTTCGGCCCTCATGCAGAGGGCCACCGATCGACGATCTACAAGCTGACGGCGGCGGCCGATGGCGTGCTCCACACGGGGCACCTTCGCCAGTTCGACGACCAGTGGCGGCGCGGCCGCCCGGCATAGAGAGGACCAGGCAGTGATCGAGGCAGAGCTGAAGGCCCACGTCCGCGACCCGGAAGACCTCCGCAAGCGGCTCGGCCTGCTCGCCACCCCGGAGCACTCCCTCTACTCCGACACCTACTACGACCTGCCCGGCCACCCCCTCACCGCCGAGGGCCGGGAGCTGCGGGTGCGGGTCGTCGAGACGGCCGGCCTTCGGCGGACGGTACTCACCTACAAGGAACCCGCGGTCGATGAGGCATCGCAGTCCAAGCCCGAACACGAGACCGTCGCCGCCGACCCGTCCGTCCTCGACACGGTGCTGACCGCGCTGGGCGCCGTCCACCTGGTGGCACTCACAAAAAACTGCGCGAACTACCGGTTCACCAGCCGGGGCCGCGACATGCTCGCGACCGTCGTGCAGGTGCCGGAGCTGGACGGGACGTTCATCGAGCTGGAGACGATGGCAGCCGACGACGACCTCGCGGCTGCGCTCGCAGACGTGCGGGCTGTCCTCGCCGAGCTCGGCATCGAACCAGGCGACCTGACGACGGAGCAGTACACCGAGGCCGTCGAGCAGGCCCGCGGCTAGAGTCGACGCGACCACCTCCTCGCGGCACCAGCCCCACATCTGCGAAGTCACCCCAGGCTCCGGCTGCGCCGAGGAGGGCTCCACGGTGATCTGGGCTCCCGAGACGGGCCTCTCGGAAGTCGACCATGCGCCCTTCCTCATGCTCGACTTCTCCGAGTGAGGCCACCAAGTCCAGCCACTCCGCGTCCGAGAGCCGATCTCTCCGCAGCAAAGCCAGATCCACTCGCGCACCAGCCCTTCGCCACGCCTGTGCACCTGACGATTTACCAAGCCCCCACCCTCAACGCACTCATCCTGCCGTGGGGGAGAACTCGTTTGCCGGGGGCTTGAGCGGGCTCGTCTCGAAGCGGTTCTGGCGTCGCTTCTCCTGGTTCTGGGCCAGCCTTGTCGGGAGGCTTGAGCGGGTTATTCGTCGGCCTTTTTGCTGTAGAGGGTGACCGTCACGGTGGTGGGGTTGATGAGGGTTCCGGGGCGGGGGGATTGGCGGACTACGGTCCAGTTGCGGTCCCAGAGGAGGAGGCGGTTCTGGCCGGTGGCGTCTTTTTCGGCCAGGTTGAAGATGCCGTGGGACTGGAGGAGGTTCTGGGCTTTCTGGTGGTTCTGGCCTATGACGTTCGGCATCTTGATCTTTTTGGCTGGGGGCTTGGGGGCTGGGGGCTTCGTGGTGGGTGGGGCTGCTGCTGGGGCGGTGCGGGCGGGCGGCGTCGCGGTGACGGTGACGGTTTTGGGGGCGGCGCGCGGGGTCGGCTTCTCGTCCGCGGACGAGCCGAGGACGAGGCCGGAGCAGCCGCCGACGACGGCGGCCACGAGGGCGATGACGGCGACCAGACCCGCGGGGACTCCGCGGCCGGGCGGCCGTGGCGGGGCGGGGCCGACCTGGGGCTGGCCGGGCTGGGGGTCCACGCGCGCTCCTGTGGGTCGACGGCTACGCAACATCGAC
>NZ_BAAGZI010000165.1:0-11877 GCF_054778695.1 Actinocorallia lasiicapitis | reverse complement strand
GTCCCGGAGCCGGAGCCGGAGCCGCCGGTCGACGCCGTCGAGGAGCCGCTGGAGATCAGGGTGGCGCGGCTGGCGGCCGACCCCGGGCTGCGCAAGGAGGCGGCGGCCGAGGCCAAGCGGATGCAGCGCCTCGGCTACCTGCAGAAGGTCCTGGCGGAGGGGCAGGCCAAGACCCCCAGCGGGCAGCTCGTCGAGATCGCCCTGGACGACCATGTGGAGGAGTTCCGCGCCCTGGTCGACAACCCGCAGGCGAACGCCGAGGCCCTCGCCGAGGCGTACGAGATCGTCCAGGACCTGGTGGGTGAGGCGGTCGTCGCCGACGCCGACGTCCTGGTGCGCGAGCAGCGCACCAAGTTCGGCAAGGCCATCAGGGCGACCGTCAAGAACATCGACTCGATCGACCCCGATGATCTGATGGCCGTCGTCGACGACACCCTCGCCGACCGGATCACCGATCTCCAGCAGAAGGTCAACGAGCTGGCCGCCCTCGTCGTCCGGCTTCCCGGGGAGTGACCGGCCGCCGACAAAATGACGGATTCTTGGGAGTTCGGGGCGGCGGGCCCGGGCATGGCTCGGGCCATGGAGCAGAATCTGGTCGTCGCGGCGCACGCGCAGCTCGATCTGGCGCGGACGGCCCCGCAAGGGCACAGCGCCGAGGTGGTGCTGCGGAGCGGGCCGCTGACGCAGACCGTCATCGGGCTGGTCGCGGGCGCCAAGTTCGACGAGGATGAGGTACCGGCCGCGGCCAGCCTTCAGGTGCTGGCCGGGACCGTGATGGTCGGCGACGACGAGTTCGGCGTCGGGGATCTGACGGCGATCCCCGCCGAACGGCGCACGCTGACCGCGATCGACGCCGCCGTCGTCCTGCTCACCGCCGTCACCGGGAGCTGATCCGCCACGGCTCAGTGGCCGTGGCCGTGGGTGTGGCCGGTCGGCTCCGGGCTCGCCGGTGCTGGGCCGCCGTCGGTGGTGGCGGTGAACTCGGCGGTGCGGACTTCGCCCTGGTGCTGGAAGTCCAGGTAGAGGCGGTAGGAGCCGGTCGCGGGGACCTCGGCGTGGAAGGTGATGCCGGGTCCGGGCGCCGTCTTGCCGTCGCCGGGCTCCCCGTCGGGGTGGACGTGCAGGTAGGACAGGTCGGCCGCGCGCAGCGCCACGAGATGGCCGTACGCGCCCAGATAGGGGTCGAGATCGGTGACGGGCCTGCCGTCGCGGGAGATCTCGAGGGTGAGCCTGCTGGTGGCGCCCGCCTTGAGCGCGCCGTCGAGGGTGACGGTGTAGCCGTCGACGGTCGTGGTCCTCGCGGGGGCCGGGAGCGGGCGCTCGGTCGCCGCGCCCGGCACCGTGACGTCCAGGTTCAGGGTCTGGGCGGCGCCGCCGGACGGCTTGAAGTCGGCGTAGACGCGGTAGGCGCCCGGCCCGGACAGCGGTGACGCCACCCGCCAGGTGCCGTCGGCCGCCAGCTCCGGATGGACATGAGCGAACCCGGACAGATCCCTCCGGACCGAGATCAGGTGGAGCCGCTTGTCGTGCTGGACGTCGTAGGCGGTGACGGGCGCGCCGTCCGGGCCCAGCACGCGGAACGCGAACTCGCCCGCCGGGCCGTCCACCCGTCCGAGGGTGTAGCCCCCGCCGTGAGCGGCCGGTTCGGCGTGGCCGCCGCCGTGCTCCTCCGCCTTGGGCCCGTCAGCCGGGTCGATGACCTTGCCCGCGGCGAACGCGGCCCCGAAGACCGCCGCCAGCCCGAGCGCGAACCCGCCGAGCCGCACCGATGTGTTCATGACCACTCCTCAGTTCCGTGCCTTCCCACCTTCCGAACCATATACCCCCTAGGGGTATTTCGGAAGTCTCTGTGAACCACGCCACGGCCACTACTTGACTTTGCCTAGTACTGGGCGCAGTCTAGGAGCGTGACACCGAGCCATGATCCGCAGCTCCTCAAGGGGACCCTGTCCGTGCTCCTGCTCCGGCTGCTCGCCGAGGAGGAGTCGTACGGGTACGCCGTGGTCCAGCGGCTTCAGCGGGCGGGCTTCGCCGACGTCCTCGAAGGCACCGTGTATCCGGCGCTCACCCGGCTGGAGCGGGAGGGGTATCTGGCCACCCGGCTGGTGCCGTCGCCGAGCGGCCCCGCGCGCAAGTACTACCGGCTGACCCCGGCCGGGCAGGAGCACCTGCGGTCGGCGACGGCCACATGGCTCCGTCATGTGGCCGGGGTCAACGCCGTCCTCAACCTCCCGACGTCCGAGAAGGGGTCATGAAATGACGCGTACCCTCACTCTGCTCGACCGGCTCCGGATCGAGCGCCTGGTCTGGACCCTGGACCAGTACCTGTACGACCTGCCGTGGAGTTCGCGCGTCGGCAAGCGCCGCGAGGTCCGCGCGAACCTGATGACCGCGGCGCAGGAGGTCGGCACCACGACCGCGCTGCGCCGGCTCGGCGGCAGCCGCCGGCTGGCCGAGGAGTACCTCAGGGCCGAGTTCGGCGACGGGCCCCGGCACTCCTGGATCGCCGCGTTCTACTTCGCCGGCGCCGTCCCGCTGGTGCTGAACTTCTTCCTGTCCGAGGCCGCCGCCGGTTTCGAACAGGGCGTCACGGCCACCGCGCCGGACGCCACCGGCACCTTCACCTGGCAGGGGATCAGCTATCTCCAGTCGTCGCTGACCTACACCTTCAACCACGGCCAGTCCACGCACACCGGTGGCGCGTGGACCCCGCTCACCTATGTCCTGCTGCTGTCCGGGATGGTCGCCTGCGGCCGTCTCTGGCGCCTCCTGCCCCGGCGGCGGCGCGACTAGCGGCGGCCGCCGAAGGTCCAGGCGTGGACCTCGACGGAGGCATATCCTTCCGTGCTCAGGACGGTGCGCGCCTCGGCGGGGTCCGCCGCTTCGACCAGGGCGGCGGTGCCCAGCCAGACAGCGCCGTCGTCGGACAGCAGCGGCCCGTAAGCGATCAGTCCGTCCCTGCCGTCGGGCGGGGTGAGGTCGACGCCGTCCCCTTCGCCCAACCCGAGCACCAGGAAGCGGACGCCGTCGGCCGCCCGGCCGGGGAACTCCCACATGGTGCGGCCCAGCAGGTTCCGCCACCGGCGCACCAGCACGTCGCGGTAGGCGCCGGCCTGGTAGCACGGCTCGTCGAACGCGAAAGCGCGCGCCTCGGCGGGGCCTGGCAGATCGATGATGTGGACGCTGCCGGTCGGCAGATCGTCCACGAAGGTCGGGCCCCGGGCGATCAGCTCCGCCACGAACCCGTCCATATAAGACCAGTGGGCCTCGATCAGCTCGTTCCGCAGCTTCGCCGAACCCGGCCGATCACGGTGATAGCAGAAGAACTCCATCCGCCTAGTCTTCCGGCTCCTCGCCCTGCCCGTCTCCCCCGGCGGCGAGCAGACGGGTCCGGAAGAGATCGAGGACCTGGTCGAGGGCGTCGCGGGTGGGTTCGCCCGGCTCGTCGATGAGGTGGTCGGTGACCGGGGCGTGCGGCCGCATCAGCCCGCGCGGGTTGGCGGCGGCGTCGTCCAGCTCGATCGCGACGAACGCCTCCCCCAGCGTGCGCCGCAGGAACGCGAACCGCTCGTCGGGGACGAGCCGGTCGCTGCGGAACCGGAGTCCGAGCACGGTCAGCCCGGCGTCGCAGCGTTTGCGGACCTTCGCCAGATCCGACGGCGAGATGTCGATCGACGCCCGCTGCCTCGGCGTGAGCGCCAGCGGCAGCGACGGGTGCGCGACGACGGGTGCGATCAGCCGGTCGTCGACGGCCATCGCCAGCGCGAACCCGCCGGTCAGGCACATCCCGATCGCGCCGACCCCGGGTCCGCCGCACCGCTCGTGCTCCTGGGCGGCGAGCGCCCGCAGCCACTTCACCACCGGCGAGGTGCGTCCCGTCGCGAACAGCGAGAACTCCCGGCTGACACAGACCTGCCCGAGGGTGCGGGCCATCGTCGCGGCCGTCCCGGTCCAGCCGTGGGCCACCGGGTAGTGGTCGCGCCCGGCCGTCCCGAACAGGTTCGGCAGCACGACCGTGCAGCCGATGTCCCTGACCCGCCGCGCGAACCCGGCCACATGCGGGCTGATCCCGGGAATCTCGCTGATCACGAGCACGGCGGGGCCCGTCCCCGACCGCAGGACCGGATGGGTCACCCCGTCGGCCGTGAACTCGTCCCAAGCGAAATCGTCCAACGGATCGTCGGCCACAGCCCCTCCTCAAGATCCCGCCCAGTACCCGCAGGACCGTACCGCACGCGCCGCCCGCCCCACCAGACCGGCCGTCCGGCGGCTACCTCAGCTCGCGTTTGAGGATCTTGCCGGTGCCGTTGCGGGGCAGCCGGTCGAGGACCCTGACCTCGCGCGGATACTTGTAGGCGGCGAGCCGGTCGCGGCAGAACGCGACGACCTCCGCGGGATCGAGCTCGGCGCCGGGCCGGACCGTCACCGCGGCGACGACCTCCTCTCCGAGACGCTCGTCCGGACGGCCGAAGACCGCGGCCTCGGCGATCGCGGGATGCGTGTAGAGCACTTCCTCTACCTCACGCGGGTAAACGTTGTAGCCGCCGCGGATGATCAGGTCTTTGATCCGGTCGACGATGAAGTAGAAGCCGTCCGTGTCCTCGTAGGCGAGATCACCGGTGCTCAGCCAGCCGTCGTTCAGCGCCGCGGCCGTCGCCGCCGCGTTCCGGTAGTAGCCCTTCATCACGATATGGCCGGTGAGCTGGAGTTCACCGATCCGTCCGCTGCGCGGCTCCAGCACGGCGCCCGCCGCGTCGACGAGCCGGGCGTCGCAGCCCCAGACCGGTTTGCCGATCGACAGGGTCCGCCTGTCGCCGGGACGGTTCAGCATTCCGCTGCTGCCCGACTCCGAAAGGCCGTAGCCCTCCAGGATCAGGACGCCGAACCGCTCCTCGAACTCCGCGAGCAGCGCGCCCGGCATCGCCGCGCCGCCACTGGAGGCGACCCGCAGCCGCGACAGGTCCCGGTCGCCCGCGTCCGCGGCGAGCAGCGCGTGGAACATGGTCGGCACCCCCGCGAAGATGCTGACGCCGTGCTCGGCCATCGCGTCCAGGACGGCCACCGGCTCGAACCGGGGGACGACGCTGAGCGTGCACCCGTACCGGATCGCGACGTTGACGATCCCCGACAGCCCGTACACGTGGAAGAACGGCAGCGCCGCCAGCGACACGTCGTCGCGGCGCACCCCGAAGGTCTCACCGGCGACCGTGCAGCTCATATGGAGCTGGAAGTGGGTCAGTTCCGCGCCCTTCGGCCGTCCGGTCGTGCCGCTGGTGTAGATGATGACCGCGGTCTCGTGCGGTTCGGTCGGCGCGATCGGCGCCTCGGCCGCGCCCTCCAGCAGGGCCAGGGCGTCCAGGTCGGCCTCGGTGACGAACTTCGCGGCCAGCGAGTCGTCGAGGATGTGGGCCAGCTCGCCGTCCTTGAGCATCGGGTTGACCGGCACCAGCACCAGCCCCGCCCGCACCACCGCGAAGTAGAGGACCAGGAACTCCGGGACGTTCGGGAGCTGCACCGCGACCCGGTCGCCGCGCACCAGCCCCGACGCCAGCAGCCCCGCCGCGAGCCGCGCGGAGCGCCGTTCGAGCTCGGCGTAGGTGAGGGTCCGCGCGCCGAACCGTGCCACGGCCTTGCCGGGCAGCGCGAGCGCGGACTCGCGCAGGATCGTCGCGAGGTTGAAGCTCATCGGCGGCCCGCCGATCCCCGCGCGGCCAGTTCCCGCTGCGCCAGTTCCCGTTTGGCCAGCGACGCCTTGTGCACCTCGTCCGGGCCGTCGGCGAGGCGCAGCGCGCGGGCGCCCGCCCACAGATGGGCGAGCGGGGTGTCCTGGCTGACTCCCGCCGCGCCGTGCGCCTGGATCGCCTTGTCGATGACCCATTCCGCCATCTCCGGGACCACGATCTTGATCGCCTGGATCTCGGTGTGCGCGCCCTTGTTGCCGACGGTGTCCATCAGCCAGGCGGTCTTCAGCACCAGCAGCCTGGCCTGCTCGATCCGGCACCGCGACTCAGCGATCCACTCCCGGATCACGCCCTGCCGCGCCAGCGGACGGCCGAACGCCTCGCGGGCCGAGACCCGGTCGCACATCAGCTCCAGCGCCCGTTCGGCCATCCCGATCAGCCTCATGCAGTGGTGGATCCGGCCGGGCCCGAGCCGTGCCTGAGAGATCGCGAACCCGGCCCCCTGCTCACCGATGAGGTTGCCGACCGGCACGACGACGTCCTCGAACAGCACCTCGGCGTGGCCGCCGTGCGAGGAGTCGTCGAAGCCGAACAGCTTCATCCCGCGCTTGACCGTCACGCCCGGGGTGTTCCTGGGCACGAGGACCATCGACTGACGGCGGTGCCGGTCGGCGTCGGGGTCGGTCTCGCCCATCACGATGAAGATCTCGGCGGCGGGGTTCATGGCGCCCGAGGCGTACCACTTCCGGCCGTTGATCACGTAGTGGGCGCCGTCGCGCTCGATCCGGGTGGCGATGTTGGTGGCGTCGCTGGAGGCGACCTCCGGCTCGGTCATGCAGAACGACGAGCGGATCGTCCCGTCCAGCAGCGGCCGGAGCCAGCGTTCCCGCTGTTCGGGGGTGCCGAACAGGGAGAGCACCTCCATGTTGCCGGTGTCGGGGGCGCTGCAGTTCATCGCCTCGGGCATCAGGAACGGGCTGCGTCCGCTGATCTCGGCGAGCGGCGCGTACCGCAGGTTGGTCAGGCCGCCGGCCGCCGGGTCGTTCGGCAGGAAGAAGTTCCAGAACCCGGCCTTGCGCGCCTTCTCCTTCAGTTCCTCGACGATCGGCGGCGTGGACCAGTCGGTGATCGCCGCGACCTGGGCGTCCAGCACCGGCTCCGCCGGGTAGATCTCCGCGTCCATGAAGGCGAGCAGCCGGTCGCGGAGCTCGTCGGTGTGGGCGTCGAACAGGAAGTCCATCAGTTCTCCGAGAGGATCTGGTGTCCGCGGGCGACCAGGCCGGGGACCTTGGCGCCGAGTTCGGCGAAGCCCTCTCCGACGGTCTGGCCCGCGACGAAGCGGTAGTGGATGCCCTCGGCGATGACCGCGAGCTTGAAGTAGGCGAACGCCCGGTACCAGCGGAGCCGCTCGGGCGCGGCGCCGTAGCGGGCGACGAGCCGGTCGCCCGCGGGGAACAGCTCCGCCGACGGCGCACCGTCGAGCATGATCTCCCAGTAGGCGAGCAGCAGGCCCAGATCGGTGAGCTGGTCGCCGAGGGTCGCCATCTCCCAGTCGAGGACGGCCGCGACGGAGCCGTCGGGCGCGACGATCAGATTGTCGAGCTTGAAGTCGCCGTGCACGATGCCCGCACGGCCGGGACGGGCGGGGAGTCCGGCGGCGAGCCGGCCGTGCAGCTCCTCGATTCCGGGCAGCTCGCGGCTGCGGGAGGCGTCGAGCTGCTTGCGCCAGCGGGCGACCTGCCGTTCCAGATAGCCGTCGGGCCGGCCGAAGTCACCGAGCCCCACTGCGGCGGGGTCCACGGCGTGCAGCCGGCGGAGCACGTCGACCAGGGAGAAGGAGAGTTCGACGACGCCGTGCACCCCGAGCTCGGCGGCGGCGGCCTCGGGCGTCCGGTGGACGGCGCCCTCGACCCGCTCCATCACATAGAACGGGGCGCCGAGCACGCCGGGATCGGCGCAGTCGGCGATCACGCGCGGTACGGGCACCCCGGTCGGGCCGAGCGCGGCCATCACCCGCGCTTCGCGGCCCATGTCGTGGGCGGTGCGCAGCACATGGCCCAGCGGCGGCCGCCGGACGATCCAGACGCCGTTCCCGTCGGTGACGGTGAAGGTCAGATTGGACTTGCCGCCCTCGATCAGCTCCGCGGACAGCTCCCCCGTCCGCACGCCCGAGGCCGCGAGGAACTCCCGGAGCCGGACCAGGTCGATCATCCCTTCAGCCCCGCGATCACCAGGTCGGCCAGTTCCCTGCCGATCTCCGACGCGGTCTTGCTGCCCTCCGGCCGGAACCAGGTGTGCAGGGTGTTGGTCACCCCGAAGATCGACCAGGAGGCGATCTCGGGTGAGACCCGGGAGGCGAAGACGCCGCTGTCCTGGCCCGCGCGGATCACTCCGCGCACGCCTTCCTGGTAGTGCCGCCACTGCTCCTGCATCGACTTCCAGTGCGGCGAGTCGGAGTGGCCACCGCGGGCGAAGACCGCGTTCTCCTTCGCGGTGTTCGCGGTGACGATCACCAGATCCTCGATGATCTTCCGCAGGGCCTCTTCGGGGCCGAGGCCCTGGGCGAGGATCGCCGCCAGGTTCTCCTGCTCCTGCCGGAAGACCGAGCCGTAGATCTCGAAGAGGATCTCGTCCTTGGACGCGAAGTAGTGGTAGAGCGCGCCCTTGGTCACCCCGGCCTTGGTCACGATCTCCTGGACCCCGGTGCCGTCGAAGCCCTTCTGCGCGAACAGGTCCAGCGCCACGTCGAGGATGCGCCGGCGTACGCCGGGATTGGGGTCCTTGGCTCTGGCCATGGGGGGTCCTCCGAACTTCGACTAAGGTGCGATCCACATCACAGCGCGGCACCGGAGGATTGTCAATACCGACCGGTTGGTATCTCTTCGTTCGCGTGGTAGAAACGGCGGCACCGTCCGAGGAGGAACGCCGTGTTCACCACGCCGATTGAGATCTCCGGCCGTCTTCGCTCCCCCCGCAACCTGCTGCTCGAGCAGACCTACGGCGATCATGCGAGCATCCATGATCCCGAGACCGCCCAGCGGTTGGGCGTCGCGGGGGCGGCCGTCGAAGGGCCGACCCACTTCAGCCAGTTCGATCCGCTGATGGCCGCCGTCTGGGGCCGTGACTGGTTCGAGCGGGGCTGTATCAGCGCCCATTTCCAGGCGATCTGCCTGGAGGGCGAGCAGACCAGGGCGAGCGCGACCGTCACCGGCGCGCGTGCCGAGATCCGCACCGAAAAAGAGGACGGGACGGTCGTGCTGACCGGCTCGGCCACCCTCGGCGACGAGCCGACCGCCCTGGAGGCGCGGCTGGCCGCGGGCCGTCCGCTGGAGCGTCCAGTGATCTTCGCGGGCTGGACGCCCGGCCGCAGGGGGGACGCGCCCGAGCCCGTCCGGATGGACTTCGACACCCCCATGGGCGATCTCTATCCGTTCAGCCTGGCCGACAAGCTGCGGACCATCACCGAACCGAGCCCCTGGTACCGCGGCTCCGACAACCCCTGGGGCCGGCCGATCATCCCGATCGAGGCGATCAGCGTGCTGGCGATGGCGACGTTCGGCACGTCCGGGCTGACCAAGGCCGAACCGTCCGTCGGGCTGTTCCTCGATCTGGAGATCAGGCTGCTCGGCACCCCGCTCTTCGTCGACGAGCCGTACGTGCTGGAGCGCGAGGTCGTGGCGTTGAGCGAGAGCCGCAGGACCGAGTCGGCGTGGGTGCGGACGACCGTCCACCAGGCGGGAACCCCGGTCGCGCGGGTGCTGCTGCACCAGGGCGTCTTCAAGGAGTCCTACCCCCACTACCCGGCCTGACCGGCCACGATCTTCACATACCGACCGATCGGTATTGACATTTCCCGACATTCCGAGTGTGATGCATCCGACATCTCGGAAGTCATCGAGAGGATCACCGTGAGTCACTACCGCAGCAATCTCCGCGATCTGCAGTTCAACCTGTTCGAGGTGCTCGGCCTGGCCGAGCGGCTGGGCCACGGCACGTTCGAGGACATCGACGCCGACACCGCCCGCGACATCCTCGCCCAGGTCGAGCGGCTCGCCGTGGGCCCGGTGGCCGACTCGTTCACCGAAGTCGACCGCACCCCGCCGGTCTACGACCCCGCGACGTTCTCGGTCACCATGCCCGAGGCGTTCCGCCGCTCCTACGACGCCTACATGGACGCCGAGTGGTGGCGGCTCGACCTGCCCGTCACCGCCGGCGGCACCCCCGCGCCCCGCGCCCTGTGGTGGGCGGTCATCGAGATGATCCAGGGCGCCCACGCCCCGGTCTACATGTTCGGCAGCGGCCCCGGCTTCGGCGGGCTGCTGCACCTGCTCGGCACCCCCGAGCAGGCCGCCTGGGGCGACTTCATGGTCGAGCGCCGCTGGGGCGGCTCGATGGTGCTGACCGAGCCGGACGCCGGATCGGACGTCGGAGCGGGCCGCACCAAGGCCGTCCGGCAGGACGACGGCTCCTGGCACATCCACGGCGTCAAGCGGTTCATCACCTCGGGCGAGCACGACCTGGCCGAGAACATCATGCACTTCGTGCTGGCCAGGCCCGAGGGCGCGGGCCCCGGCACCAAGGGCCTGTCGCTGTTCCTCGTGCCGAAGTACCACTTCGACGCCGTGACGGGCGAGCCGGGCGAGCGCAACGGCGTCTACGCCACCAACGTCGAGAAGAAGATGGGGCTCAAGGTCTCCACGACCTGCGAGATGACCTTCGGCGACGGCCCCGTGCCGGCCGTCGGATGGCTGCTCGGCGAGGTCCACGACGGCATCGCCCAGATGTTCCGGGTGATCGAGTCGGCGCGGATGCAGGTGGGCGTCAAGGCCATCGCGACCCTGTCAACCGGCTATCTGAACGCGCTGGACTACGCCCGCTCCCGGGTGCAGGGCGCCGACCTGACCAGGGCGCACGACAAGACCGCGCCGCGCGTCACCATCGACCGCCACCCCGACGTCCGCCGGATGCTCCTGCTGCAGAAGGCCTACGCCGAGGGCCTGCGCGCGGTCTACCTGTACACGGCGGCGTGGCTGGACCGCGAGATCGACCCCGAGCTGGCCGCCGGGATGAACGACCTGCTGCTGCCGATCGTCAAGGGGGTGGGCTCCGAGCGCTCCTACGAGCTGCTGGCGCTGTCCCTGCAGACCCTCGGCGGCTCCGGCTACCTGCAGGACTACCCGATGGAGCAGTACCTGCGCGACGTCAAGATCGACTCGCTGTACGAGGGCACCACCGGAATCCAGGGGCAGGACTTCTTCTTCCGGAAGATCGTCCGCGACAAGGGCGCCTCGCTGGCCGTGCTGACCGGCGAGATCGCGGACTTCCTGACCGCGTTCGAGGGCGAGGAGCGGCTCCAGCGGGAGCGCGCCGCGCTCGCGGGGGCGCTCTCCGACGTCCAGGCGATGGTCGACACCCTGCTCGGCTGGCAGAAGGACGCCCGCGAGAACCCGTCGGAGATCTACAAGGTCGGCCAGAACACCACCCGGCTGCTGATGAGCGTCGGCGACCTGGTCATCGGCTACCTGCTGCTCCGCCAGGCCACCGTGGCGCTGGCCGCGCTCGACGCGGGCTCCGACGAGGAGTTCTACACCGGCAAGCTGGCGGTCGCCCGGTTCTTCGGCACGACGGTCCTGCCCGAGCTCACCGCCCGGCTGGCCGTGCTCCGCGCGACCGACGACGCCCTCATGGAGATCCCGGACGGGGCGTTCGGATGAGCGAACTGCACGAACTGAGCGCCCTCGACCAGGCCGCCGAGGTCAAGGCGGGCCGGGTCAGCCCCGTGGAACTGGTCCGGCACCACCTCGACCGGATCGCCGCGCTCGACGGCAGGCTCGGCGCGTTCATCACCGTCGCCGACGACCTGGCCCTGGCCCGCGCCCGCGAGGCCGAGCAGCGGATGGGCGAGGACGGCCTGCCGCCGCTGTTCGGCGTGCCGACCGCCGTCAAGGACCTGGTCGCGACGTCCGACATGCCGACCTCGTTCGGCGCGGCGCCGCTGCGCGGGTTCGTCCCGCAGGTCGAGGCGCACCTCGTCCGGCTGCTGCGCGAAGCGGGCACGATCAGCCTCGGCAAGCTCAACACCGCCGAGTTCGGGCTGTCGGCCTACAGCGACGGTTTCGCCGGCTCCGCCCGGACGCCCTGGGATCTGACCCGCTCGGCGGGCGGCTCCAGCGGCGGCTCGGGCGCGGCGGTCGCG
>NZ_BAAGZI010000164.1:8468-11930 GCF_054778695.1 Actinocorallia lasiicapitis | reverse complement strand
CTCCGCTCGCCCCCTCCCGCGCCACCGGCGGCGGCGCCCCCTCCAGTCCGCCCGCCCGCCCCTCCAGCCCTTCCGGCGGATCAGGATCGGGCAGGTCCGGCTCAGGAGGATCCGGATCGGGCGGGTCCGGTTCAGGTGGTGGCGGCGGACGCGGTTCGAGCGGCAGCGGCTCGTCGCGCGGCGGCTCAGGCTCCGGCGGTTCGGGCTCAGGAAGCAAGCCCCCCGCGCTGGGCGGCCGGAGCACCAAGAGCGCCGAACCGGCGAAACCGGCGAAATCCAACGGCAAGTCCGGATCGTCGGGCCGGGCCCGCGGCACCGGGGGAGACACCAAGGGCCCCGACAGCAACCCCCGCAAACCGGTGAGCTGGGGCGGCGGCGGCAAGCCCGCCGACGTCCCCAAGCCCAGGTCGGCCCCCCAGCGCGACCAGGCGCCGCCGCTGTGGGCGCGCCGGGTCTCCGACACCGAGCCGCCCGCCCCGTTCTGGGCGAAGCCGGTGACCCCCTCGGACGAATAGCAGGACGAGTAGCAGATGGATCTCGACGACAGACAGCGCAAGCTGCTCTTCGCTGCCGTCGCGGTGGCGCTGGTGGCGCTCGGGATGTGGCTGGTCTGGCCGCGTCCCGACACCACCCCCCGCCCGACCGCGCCGCAGCCGCAGTTCACGGCCGCCGCGCCCAGCCCGGCCAACCCGATCCCGGGCATCACGGCGTCCGTCTCGCCGGACTCGTTCGACATCTACCGGCTCCTCCCGTTCGGCAAGACCGACTTCGCGAACGCCGCGACGACCGCGCAGAAGTTCATCGCGCTCGTCGACACCTACCGCTACGACGAACCCGCCCAGACCTACCTCGACCGCCTCACTCCGGTCACCACGCCCGAACTCCTCAAGGAGATCAAGGCGGGGAACTTCAAGCCCGGTCTCGTCGCCGAACGGACCGAGCAGAAGGCCACCGCGACGGGCTCGGCGTCCCTAGGCCGGATCCGCGAGATCGGGGACACCTCGATCACCTTCGAGATCTCCGGCATCAAGGAGTTCGACGAGGGCGGCCAGGCGGGCACGGAGAAGACGGTCTGGGCCGTGACCGTGCAGTACAACGGGGGTTCGTGGCGCGTGTACTCCTACAGTCCCGCCGACATCGGCCAGGACGGGGCTGATACGCAGTGAGGAAGCGGCTGCTGGCGATCGGCGCGGTCAGCGCCTTCGCCTGCCTGTTCTTCGTGCTGCTGGTCGTGCCGACTTTCTTCGGCGCCTCCCAGTTCCTGTTCGGTGGTGGCGGCGGCGCGGGCGGACTCGGCTGCGTCGACCCGGCGAAGGCCGCGGCGCAGCCCGCCGAGGCGACGACCGCGAAGTCGATCCCCGCCGACTACCTGGTGCTCTACAAGAAGGCCGGCGCGGATTCGGGCATCCCGTGGAACGTCCTGGCGGGGATCGGCAAGGTCGAGACGTCCCACGGCCAGAGCAAGCTGCCGGGCGTCGCGTCCGGCGAGAACTACGCGGGCGCGGGCGGTCCGATGCAGTTCCTCGCGGCGACGTGGAAAGCGTTCGCCGTCGACGGCGACAAGGACGGCCACAAGGACCGCTACGACCCGGCCGACGCGATCCCCACCGCCGCCGCCTACCTCAAGCACAACAAGGCGCCCGAACGGATGCGGTCGGCGATCTTCCGCTACAACCACAGCTGGGACTATGTCGACCTGGTCCTGTCGTGGGCGGCGAAGTACGCGGCGGGCGACTTCCAGGTCGTCAACGCCGCCGCCCCGCCCTGCTCCGACACCCAGGGCCTGCCCGCCTACGCCGACGGGGTCGTCGCCCGGATCGTCGAGTACGCGATGGCGCAGCGCGGCAAACCGTACGTATGGGGCGCGACGGGCCCCGACTCGTTCGACTGCTCGGGCCTGATGATGGCCGCCTACCGCGCCGCCGGGCTCACCATCCCGCGCGTCACGTTCGACCAGTGGCCGTTCGGCGCGAAGGTCCCCGACGGCCAGGAACAGCCCGGCGACCTCGTCTTCTTCAACTCGGGCCCCAACACGGGCCCCGGCCGCCCCGGCCACGTCGGCCTGGTCATCGGCAAGAACAAGATGGTCGTCGCCCGCTGCGCCCGCTGCCGCCCCGCCATCGGCGTCTTCCCCTACCGGATCTCCACGCTGGTCGGCTTCACCCGCCCCCTGATCAACCCGACCGTAGTAGCCCAACTCAAGGAAATCGGCTGAGCCACCACGCTCCGACCTGCTCAGTCCTGCGGCCTCTTCACCACGAAAACACCCTTGCCGGTCGCTGACTCGACAAGGCCCTCGTCCTTGAGGACTTTGACGGCCTTGGAGAGGGTCATCCGGGCCGCCCCGAATTCCTGCTCGAGCTGAAGGATGCTGGGGATCGGCTTCCCGACGGGAATCTCGCCGCTCGCGATCCGGTCGCGGAGCGCGGACGCGATCTGCTGGTACTGCGGCAGGACTTCGGCCTGCGCATCGATCACGAAGCTGCCCAGACCGGAAATGCTCATGATCAGACCTTCGCCGCGGAGCAGCCGGATGGCCTTGCGTGACGTGTCACGGGCGACGCGGAACTCGTCATCGACCTCCTGCTCGGACGGCATCCGCTGGCCCGGCGCCAGCTCGCCGCTCTCGATGCGGTGCCGAAGGATGTCCGCCACCTGCTGATACAGCGGCCGCGGCCCTTCTCTGTCGAGCTCCATGATCGATAACCATAGGTGGCTGTACATATTCCAAGCTACCCAACAGTAACCATAGTAGTACACGCCTAGATGTGCCATGTTGAGACCATGACCCATCAACAAAGCGCGCGAAACGAGGAAACGTCGACTGAACTCGATCGTCTGGCGGAGCTCTGGCCCGCATGGTCGATCTGGCGCGGAAGGCACGACGACGGCCGTCCAGGCTCCTGGATGGCCACCCGCCGCCGCCCCCTGACCGAAACCGAGATCAACAACGGCCTCTGGCCGACCGCAGACGCCGACACCTCCCTAGAACTAGAAGCCCACCTGATCACCCAGCGCACCACCGAATTCGGCCCCTGACCCACCCCCCGCCCCTCAGATCGCCTCGACCTGCGGCATATCGCCCGTTCAACTCCCCCCAAACCGCCCACACGCCGCAGCTCGACACGATCAAGCCCCCGCGATCAGACCCGCCGCGATCAAGGGCCCCGCGATCATGGACGTCGCGAAGATCGCGTCGAGCTGTGGCGATGTGACCGTTTGACGCCCGCAAACCGTCGACACGCCGCAGTTCGACACGATCAGGCCGCGATGGGCGTCCGCGATCAAAGGCTCGCGCGATCCTGGGCGTCGCGAAGATCGCCTCGGCCTGCGGCGTGTAGCCCGTTTGGCGCCCGCAAAGCGTCGACGCGCCGCAGTTCGACGATCAAGGCCCTGCGATCAGGCCCGCCACGATCAGGGGCCCGCGATCATGGACGTCGCGTAGATCGCGTCGAGCTGCGG
>NZ_BAAGZI010000164.1:0-8373 GCF_054778695.1 Actinocorallia lasiicapitis | reverse complement strand
ACGATCAAGGCCCTGCGATCAGGCCCGCCACGATCAGGGGCCCGCGATCATGGACGTCGCGTAGATCGCGTCGAGCTGTGGCGATGTGACTGTTTGAACGCCCGCGAAGCGTCGACATGCCGCAGTTCGACACGATCAAGGTCCCGCGATCAGACCTGCCACGATCAAGGGCCCCGCGATCCTGGGCGTCGCGAAGATCGCCTCGAGTTGTGGCGTGTGGACTGTTTGGTGTCCGTGAAGCGTCGACACGCCGCAGGTCGACGCGATCAAGGATCCGGTCGATCAAGAACCGGCCGAATCAGGGGGTGGGCGGGTGGTGGGGAGTGGGGGAGGGGGCGCGCCAGGTCAGGACGGGGTAGGGGGAAGGGGTGAAGCCGAAGGAGCGGTAGAGATGGGCGCCGGCTGGGGTGGCGTTGAGGTCGATGCGTGGGACGCCGCGGGTTTGGAACCAGGCCAGGAGGGAGGTGACGATCAGGCGGGCGTGGCCTTGGCCGCGGGAGTCGGGCAGGGTGGCCATGCCGAGGAGCTGGCCGCGCAGGCCCGCCGGGTTGCCGGGGCCCGGCAGCAGGCGTTCGATCACCCCGATCCCGCAGGCGACGGGGCCGGTGGGGCCGTCCACGACGAGGGCCGTGAAATCGGCGTCGTCCAGGCGGGTGGCCAGCATCTCGGCGTAGGGGCGCTCCCAGTCGTCCGGGACGTCGGCGCCGTGCATCGCCGTCAACAGCACCCGCCGGAGGGCGACAAGGGAGGGAATGTCCGCGGGGGTGGCGTGGCGGGGGAGAGTGAGGTTCGCGACGTCCATGACCGGAGGGTGCCACACGCGCAGTAAGGTGGATCGTGCTGCCTGACGACTTGTTCAACCCGCTGGACCTCGACGACGCCCTGGAAGCCGAGTTCGAACGCGGCGGTCCGCACGCCGCGATCGCCCTGCTGGCCGAGGCCCTCGACGATCCACGCGCGCTCGGCGACGAAGCCGTCCCCGAGTATCTGGATGAGCTGATCGACCAGCTCACCAAGCTCGAACGCTACGCCGAGGCCATCGAGGCCACCCACCGGCTGATCGCCATCGACCCGGCGGTGCGCGAAGAGGAGCTCGGCTCCGTCGCCCACCTCCACGCGCTCAACGGCGAACCCCTGCACGCCCGCGAACTCCTGCTGGAGCTGCGCGGCCAGGTCGAGCCGCTCGAGTCGCTGATGAACACGATGGTCCTCGCCAACGACCTCAAAGACGAGAAACTCGCGATCAGCTGGCTCCGCGACGATCTGCGCCAGGGCCTCGCCGAAGGCTGGGACCCCGACCTGATCCGGATCCACAACGGCCATCTGCGCCGGCTCGGCGGCCTCGACCCCGAGCTCGAAGACGCCGTCGCGACCTACCTCGGCCCGTCGCAGCCGACCCCCACCACCCACGGCCGGCTGCCGGAAGGCGCCCGTTTCACCTACCCGGGCACCGACAGACTGGAGATCGAACGCGCGATGCGCGCCGACCAGAACGCCCGGATCCTGTCGCCGGAGGGAACGTTCATCCCGTGGCCGCCTGACCGCAACGCCGTGTGCTGGTGCGCTTCGGGCGCGAAGTACAAAAAGTGCTGTGGGCGGCCCCAGATCTGAGGTGTGAGCATGGTCATCGTGGTGGGAGCAGCGATCATCGAGGGCGGCAGGCTGCTGGCCGCGCAGCGGGCGCAGCCCGCCTCGCTGGCGGGCGGCTGGGAGCTGCCGGGCGGCAAGGTCGATCCCGGCGAATCGGACGAGACCGCGCTGGTCCGTGAGTGCCGGGAAGAACTCGGAGTGACGATCAAACCGCTCCAGCGGATCGGCGGCGACTGGCCGCTGAGCCCCACTTCGGTGCTGCGCGTCTGGACCGCGACGCTCATCGAAGGGCGTCCGCAGGCGCTGGAACACGCCGAGCTGCGCTGGCTTGATGACGATGAGTTGATGGACGTCGACTGGCTACCGGGGGATTTGCCGGTGGTCGAGGCGGTTCGTCCGCATCTGGCTCACGACGCTCAGTAGTGGCAAGACGACACTGCGCATCGGTTACGGGCTGTGCCCAAATCGTTACCTGAGCCTCCTAGATGATCACTTCGATCAGGGGCACTCTTGATCACAGAGCGCTAAATGATCAAGGGGGTGTCTCTCATGAACGAGCAGACTCTGGTTACGCTCCGGGCGACAGTGATCTTCCTGGTGGCCTTCACGGCAGCAGCGATCGTCGCCGGTCTCACCTACCTCAGCCAGCGTGATATCGCCACCGCCCTGCTCGCCGCAGGCGGTGCGTTCGGCACCACGCTCCCGGCGGCCGACACCTACATCGGCCGCTGATCATCCCGGCTCCTTCGATCCGAAAGTCACCGATCCAGAAGTACCTACTTCCGAAATACCTACTACTGAGAAAGGCCCTCCGGTGCGGAGAGGGCCTTTCTTCCGTTTCCGGGACTTTCCGGGACTTTACCGGGACGCGATCAGAGCCGGACGGCCCCGTTGTAGTCGTCGCGCTCCGCGAGTTCTGTGATCTTCACGACGTCGCCGGACGACGGCGCGTGCACCATCTTCCCGTCACCGATGTAGATGCCCATGTGGTGCCGGTCGGGGTGGAAGAAGACCAGGTCGCCCGGCTTGAGCGCCGAACGTTCCACCTTCGTCCCCGTGTCGTAGAGCGCGCCGGTGTAGTGGTCGAGCCCGCTCCGTCCGGCCTGCGCGTACGCCCAGACGGCCAGGCCCGAGCAGTCGAACGCGTCGGGGCCCGCGGCCGCCCAGACGTACGGCTTGCCGAGCTTGCCGAGCGCCGCGCGGGTGGCCTTCGCGGCGACCGAGTCACCGAAGATCGTCACCCCGCCGACCGTGTAGTACTTCGTGAGCTGCGCCTTGACCGTGCCGAGCTCGGCGGCGACGTCCGCGGCCTCCTTCTCGGCGGCCTCGACAGCGTCACCGGCCTGCTCGGCGTCGAGCCGTGAGGAGTCCGCGGCGGCGGAGGTCGTGGTGATCTGTGCGCGCAGCGCCGACAGCCGTCCCGCAAGCGCGTCGGCTTGCTCGGCGTCGGCGTTGCCGCCGAACCAGTCGGAGATCTTGTCCATGGTGGAGACGCGGTCGCGGGCGGCGTCCACCTGCGGGGCGAGCTCGGTCGCCTGGTCGGTGAGGCCCGCCAGGGCCGTGGCGTCGAAGGCGGCGCCGTCGCGTGCCAGGACGGAGGCGTCGGTGCGCTGCCGCACCTCGATCCGCAGGTTCGCGGCCTCGGCCGTCAGGGCGTCGAGACGGTCCTGGAGTGCGGTGGGGGAGGGAGCGGCGGCCTGAGCCGCGGGCTGGAAAGCGATGACGCTCAGGCTCGCCGCCACGGAGGCGGCCAGCACGAATCGGGCACCCTTCACGGGGTTCCTCTCTCGGGCGCCTACCGGGTTAGCTGACGGGTTCGGGCGGAGAGTCGCCCTACCGCTGGGGAGCGGATTCACCCCGGGGGGACGTGGGTCCCCGGCTCCCCGCACGGTGCGGGGATTCGGCGTTCCCGGTCACGCAGCGACCGGAATGGGACGGAACATATGCAAAGGGTCAAGAGATGACAAACTCCACCTCGTGGTCAGGGGCTGGGCCGCGAGCAGACTAGAATCGGGTGCACATACGTTCTTTCACGCCGCCAGGGTCCGATCTGGAGATCACGTAGGCGCGGCGAATCCGACATGAGGAAGCCGGACTTTCATGCCCATCGCCACCCGTGATGACCTGCGCAACGTCGCGATCGTCGCCCACGTCGACCACGGAAAGACCACCCTCGTCGACGCCATGCTCTGGCAGTCCGGGGCCTTCCGCGACAACCAGTCGGTCGACGACCGCGTCATGGACTCCAACGACCTCGAGCGCGAGAAGGGGATCACCATTCTCGCGAAGAACACCGCGGTACGCCACAACGGCATGTTGCTGAACATCATCGACACGCCGGGCCACGCCGACTTCGGCGGTGAGGTCGAGCGCGGCCTGTCCATGGTCGACGGCGTCGTGCTGCTCGTGGACGCGTCCGAGGGGCCGCTGCCCCAGACCAGGTTCGTGCTGCGCAAGGCCTTCGCAGCCAAGCTGCCCGTCATCCTGGTGATCAACAAGGTCGACCGCCCCGACTCGCGGATCGACGAGGTCATCGAAGAGGTCTACGAGCTCTTCATGGACCTCGACGCCACCGAGGAGCAGATCGACTTCCCGATCGTCTACGCCTCCTCGCGGGCCGGCCGCGCCTCGATGAACAAGCCCGAGAACGGCGAGATGCCGGACTCCGAGGACCTCGAGCCGCTGTTCAAGGTCATCAACGAGACGATTCCGGCGCCGTCCTACGACCCGGACGCCCCGCTCCAGGCGCACGTCACCAACCTCGACGCGTCCCCCTTCCTCGGCCGTATCGCGCTCTGCCGCGTGCACAACGGCACGATCAAGAAGGGCCAGCAGGTCACCTGGTGCAAGACCGACGGCACCATGCAGCGAGTGAAGATCACCGAGCTGCTGATGACCGAGGCGCTCGAGCGCAAGCCCGCCGAGTCCGCGGGCCCCGGCGACATCATCGCGATCGCGGGCATCCCGGAGATCATGATCGGTGAGACCCTCGCCGACCCGGAGAACCCGGTCGCCCTGCCGCTGATCACCGTGGACGAGCCCGCCATCTCGATGCGGCTCGGCACCAACACGGGGCCGCTCGCCGGTCGCGAGAAGGGCACCAAGGTCACCGCCCGTCTCGTCAAGGACCGGCTCGACCGCGAACTGGTCGGCAACGTCTCGGTGCGGATCCTGCCGACCGAGCGTCCCGACGCCTGGGAGGTCCAGGGCCGTGGTGAGCTCGCGCTCGCCATCCTGGTCGAGACCATGCGCCGGGAAGGCTACGAGCTGATCCTCGGCAAGCCGCAGGTCGTCACCAAGGAGATCAACGGCAAGATCCACGAGCCGGTGGAACGCCTGACGATCGACGCTCCCGAGGAGTACCTCGGCGCGCTGACCCAGCTCCTCGCCGTCCGCAAGGGCCGGATGGAGCACATGACCAACCACGGCACCGGCTGGATCCGGATGGAGTTCCTGGTCCCGGCCCGCGGCCTGATCGGGTTCCGCACCGAGTTCCTCACCGAGACCCGCGGCACCGGCATCGCCCACCAGGTCTTCGAGAAGTACGAGCCGTGGTTCGGCGAGCTGCGCACCCGCCCGACCGGCTCCCTGGTCTCCGACCGCTCCGGCAACGCCACGACTTACGCCATGTTCAACCTGCAGGAACGCGGCACCCTGTTCGTCGACCCCGCCACCGAGGTGTACGAGGGCATGATCGTCGGCGAGAACTCGCGCGCCGACGACATGAACATCAACATCACCAAGGAGAAGCAGAAGACGAACATCCGCTCCTCCACGGCCGAGGAGTTCGACCGCCTCACCCCGCCGAAGAAGCTCTCCATGGAAGCCGCCCTGGAGTTCATCCGCGAAGACGAGTGCGTCGAGATCACCCCCACGGCCGTCCGCCTCCGCAAGGTCGTCCTCGACTCCAAGGAACGCGAGCGCACCGCCGCCCGCGCCAAGCGCAACTAACTTCCCCGAACACCGAAGCCCGCCCCCTCCCACCAGGAGGAGGCGGGCTTTTTCCATGCGTTCTGACTACTCTGAGACACGGACGACCCTACGATGACGACCGGAGCTGATCGTGATGGGAAGGGAGCCTCAGGTGACCATTGCTCAGGTTCCGGTTCATGACGTGCTTTTCCCTGACACCCCGTACGCGATGTGGGTGCGGGGGGAGCTGGCGGACTTCCTCCACCTGCCTGAGACGCTGCGGGTGGAGATCATCGGTGGGGAGATCGTCGTGTCGAGGGCACCGAAGCATCCTCACAACAGCATCATCGAGGATCTGGGGCTGCCGTTCCGGGGGATGCGCTACAACGATCCGGAGTTCCCGTGGCGGTGCTTCCAGGGGGACGGCTTGGACCTCATCGGCATCGAGGACGGCTGTATCCCGGATCTCGTGATCATGGACGGGTCCCTCGCCAAGGACGTGGGCGAGCACATCCTCGTCTCGGACCAGGTCGAGCTGGTCGTTGAGGTCACCTCGAAGTCGAACGCGGACCAGGACCGCCGACCCCGAGCGGGCGCGCGGAAGCCGACCAAGTGGCAGGGGTACGCGCGAGCGGGGATTCCCTACTACCTTCTCGTCGACCGCGATCCGAAGGTTGCGAGGGTGACGCTCTACTCCGTTCCGGACGAGAGGGCGGGGGCCTATCTGCAGGAGGAGTCGTGGGGGTTCGGGGAGCCGGTCGTGCTGCCCGAGCACTTCGGGGTGGCGGGCATCAACACGGCCGAGTGGCTTTGCTGGGACGCGGCCTGACGGTCACGGGCGGGTGCGGCGGGTGTCGATGACGATGGGCGGGGCGCCGGAGACCTTCAGCTTGGCCCGCTTCGAGGTGAGCGCGAAGTAGCCGGAGGCGCCCGGGTACTCGACGTAGAAGGCGCCCGTGCAGCGGGCGGTGACCTTCTTGGTGAACCGGCCCCTGGCGTCGGTCTTCACGGTGCCGGCGCTGAAACGGTAACCCTTGGCCTTCTTGGCGTCGCAGGTGAACCAGACCTTCAGGGTGCGCTTGGCGAACGGCTTCCAGCGGCCCGGAGCCGTGGACTGCTGGAGGACGCCCGACAGCGTCGCCTTCTTCCGGTACCTGATCTTGCCGGGGGAGAGCTTCTGCTTGGTCACCCGGACGGGCTTGCGCCACGCCTTCACGACCGGGCTGGTCGCCGGAGCCGCCTGGGCGGTGCCGAACCGGCGGGCCCGCCAGTGACCGGCGTGCTTGTAGGTGAACGAGGCGCGGAACGAGCCGTCGGCGGCGCTGGTCAGGGTCTTGATCCGCTTCCAGCCGGTGCGGCCGTTCGCGGAGAACTCGATCGGGACGCTCGCCCCGGCCGTCGCGGGGTTCAGCACCCCGCCGAGCGAGACCCTGCCATGGGCGTCGATCCTGGACTCCAGGGAGATCGCCGAACGGCCCCTGACGAAGATCGTGCCGGTCTCGGCGGAGGACGGGCGGAGCAGCCCGTCCGGGACGGCCGACGCGGTGAACCGGTCGATCCAGCACTCCGGCCGGACCGTCGCGGCGAAGCCGCCGTCGGCGCCGGTGTCCGCGGTGACCGCGCCGATCGTGCAGTCGCCGACCCCGTGGCCCGTGAGCTTGACCTGGGCGCCGCCGACGGGCTCGTCGCCCGCGGTCAGCCTGCCGCTGAGCTTCAGCGGCTCGCCCGGGTCGATCGCGAGCTTGTCCGCAGCCACCGTGAGCTTCGTCGGGACGGTCGTGACCTTCACCTCGACGATCTGGTCGGCGTCAGTCCCGGCGATGACACCCGGCAGGTCGGACGGGGTCGCGCCGGAGATCGAGACCTTGTCCGCGGCCGAACCGCTGGCCGTGTAGGTGACGGTGAACTCGCCGTCGTCGCCGGTCTTGGCGTCGCTGAACTTCGCCCGCGGGTCCCCCTTGGCGAGGAACGCCGGCTTCTTCCCGACGACCGGGGTGGCCGTCCCCGCCACCAGCAGCTTCCCGGTGATCTTCACTACGGGGTGCGCGGTGTCGACCGCCGTGAGGTCCGCCTTCAGCAGGTAGGCCACCTCGGTGATCGGGTCCGCGGCCGCCGCCGCGCCGGGCAGCAGCGCACCCGCGACCGCGACGACCGCGAACAGGGAGAGAGAACGACGCATTCGGCTGCCTTCAGTATCCGAGTATTCCGATCCGGAATCGTAGACGGTCTAGACCAGTCACCACCAGACCGTCAGATCCGCCTCAGTAGTGACTTAGATGACAAATCTTCAAGATCAGTTCACCTGATCCGCATCATGATGCCGGACCGACCCGCCCCGACCGGCTCAGGCCAGGCCGGGGAAGCGAAAAAGGGCCGCCCGGAAGGGCGGCCCTTTTCGGAGTCGGTCAGGCCAGGTGGATGGTGCCGGTGACGTCCGCGGCCAGGCGGAGGGAGTCGCCGTCCTGGAGGAACGCCTCGACGCCGGGGGACAGGCGCTCGCCGTTGACGAACGTTCCGTTCGTGGAGCGTTCGTCGCGGACCTTCGCCACGCCCGACGGGTCGAGCCAGACCGTCGCGTGCTTGCGGGACACGTTGTCGTACTGGGTGAAGGTCGCGGCGGCGGGCGACTGGCCCGCGTCGCGGCCCAGCACCAGATGCTGGCCCATGGTGACGCTCAGTTCACCGGTCGGGAACTGCAGGCGCAGCGAAGGCTGGCCGGGGACCGAGCGCAGCGGCTTGAGGCAGACGTTGCACTGGGCCTGGCCCGGGTGGTCGAGAACATGCTCGCAGTGCGGGCACATCGCGGCCGTGCTGTCGTGCGGCGGGCCCTGCCGGTGCTCCGGCGGGATCGGCGTGCCGTCGCGGGTGCCG
>NZ_BAAGZI010000163.1:0-11966 GCF_054778695.1 Actinocorallia lasiicapitis | reverse complement strand
GGCCACCCAGCCGCCGGCGCCGGGCGGGATGCCGCGGCGAACACTGCTGGGCGCGGCCGCCGCACTCGCCGGCGCGGCCGTCGTGGGAGGCGGGTTCTACCTGATCCGGGACGGCCGCGACGGGGAGAAGCTGGCGCGCCTCTCCGGGAGCTCACTGCGGACGATGGCGTTCTCCCCGGACAGCAGGCTGCTGGCAGGCGGCGGATTCTCGGGGTCGTCGGACCGCAGCGAGTACCTGGTCGTCTGGGACGTCACCACGAAGCGGAAATCGGTCGTCGACGGCATCAGGACAGGCGTCATCGACGTGGCCTTCTCCCCCGACGGCAAGCTGATCGCCGCAGGTTGCGACGACGGCGTGGTCCGGCTCGTCGACCCCGTCACGCTCAAGGAGGTCGGCTCGCTCAGCGGCCACCGAAGCGGCTGCGATTCGGTGGCCTGGTCCGCCGACGGCGTCCTGGCCAGTTGCAGCAGCCAGGACGCGACCGTCCGGCTCTGGGATGTCGACTCCCGCCGTGAGCTGCGCCGGATCAAGCACGGTGTTCAGTTCCCGGCCTCGGTGTCGTTCGCCAGCACCAAACCGCTGCTGGCCATCGGCGGCGCCCCGGTGGAGGTCTGGGACCTCTCCACCGACAAGCGCGTCCACCGGCTGCCCACCGCCCACACGGTCGAGCTCTCCGCCCGGGGCGACACCCTGTTGACGGCCGAACACGACAGCGCCCACGTCTGGTCGTTCAGCGGGCCGAACCAGGACCAGCCGGAACAGGTGAAGGGCATCGACTCCGTCTTCCCCATCGCCTACGACCAGGACGGCACCTACATCGCGGTCGGCGGCAAAGTCGACGGCCGCAACACGGTCCTCGTCTCCTTCGGCGCCTCGGGCACCGTCCAGAATACCTTCCACACCGCGAAACCCCCTGTCGCCGTCGCTTTCTCCCCCGACGGCCGCTACGTCGCCGGCGGCGGTTACGGCGAATGCCACCTCTGGGCGCGTTGACCCTCTCAGCAGGGCCCGGCCGGTGGGCGGCTTTCGGTGGTGGAGATGAAGGCGGCGAGCGTGGAGCGGGTCTCGGTGAGGGCGGCGATGCGGTCGTCGATGCCGCGCAGCCGGGTGCGGAGGAGGGCGAGGAGGTCGTCGCACGGGTCGAACTCCGGGGTCCGGCCCTGGGCGCACGGGAGAAGGTAGGCGATATCCTCGGTGGACAGGCCCGCGTCGAGGAGGCCGCGGATCTGGGTCACGGTGAGGACCGAGCCTTCGGCGTAGTCGCGGTAGCCGTTCGCGCCGCGGCCGGGCGCGAGCAGGCCCTGCTCCTCGTAGTAGCGGAGCAGATGGGCGCCGACGCCTGTGCGGCGGCTCAGTTCACCGATCAACATCGCGGTTCCCCTTGACCTTCATACCGGTATGAACGTTGACGATTGTGCCATGAACGCTTTCCACGGAACCCAGAACCCTGTGACCGTCCTCGGCCTCGGACTGATGGGGCGGGCGCTCGCCGCCGCCCTCCTGCGCGCCGGAACCCCGACGACCGTCTGGAACCGCTCCCCCGAGAAGGCCGCGGAGCTGACCGGGCTCGGCGCGCGACTTGCCGGATCGGTCGGCGAGGCCGTCGCGGCGAGCCCCCTCGTGATCGTGTGCGTCACCGACTATCCGGCGGTCCGCGGGCTTCTCGAACCGCTCGGCGACGCGCTGGCGGGGCGCGTCGTCGTCAACCTGACGTCGGGCACGTCCCAGCAGGCCAGGGAGATGGGCGCATGGGCCGCCGGACGCGGCTTCACCTATCTGGACGGGGCGATCCTCGCCGTGCCCCAGGACATCGGCACCGAAGCCGCCGTCGTGATCTACAGCGGCCCGCTCGACGCGTTCGACGCGCACGCCGCCACCCTCCGCCATCTCGCCGCGGCCACCACCCATCTGGGGGCCGACCCCGGGCTCGCCTCCCTTTATGACGCCGCCATGCTGGGATTCATGTGGAGCGTCCTCAACGGCTTCCTCCACGCCACCGCGCTCCTCGGCACCGCGAAGGTCGACGCCGTCGCCGTCGCGCCGTTCCTCACCCAGGGCTTCGGAGTCATGGCCACCTGGCTGTCCGACTACGCCGCCCAGATCGACGCCGCCGACTACCCCGCCCACGACTCGACCGTCGCCACCCATCTGGCCGCCATGGATCACCTCCTCCACGAGAGCGCGTCCCTCGGCGTCAACACCGAACTCCCCGCCCTCATCCGGCGGCTGGCCGCCCGCGCCGCCGACGCGGGACACGCGGGCCACAGCTACGCCGCCCTCATCGCCCAGTTCCGAACTCCGGCCTGACGACCCGACCACCCGCCGTTTTGAGTAGGGTTTGCCGCTCGACTTGGTGTGTCTGTGGGGAGTTGGCGTGAGTTCGTCGGTTGAGGCCCGGTGCGGGAAGCATCCGCAGCGGGAGACACATGTCCGGTGTGTGCGGTGTGACCGGTACATGTGCGGGGACTGTATGCGGACGGCCGCCGTCGGGCACCAGTGCGTGGAGTGCGTGAAGGCCGGGCAGGCGTCGATGCGGCGGGTGCGGACGGTCTTCGGCGGCGAGGTCGGGAGCAGGCCGTACGCCACGTACACGCTGATGGTGCTGACGTTCGTCGCGTACGTCGTGGAGGTGGCGCGGCCCCGGCTCGTCGACCGGTTCGCCGGGCTCGGCGAGGGGTTCGTGTACGAAGGGCGGGTCTACGGGCTCGATCCGCGGCTGTACGAGGTGGACGGGCTGCCCGACGGGATGAGCCCGGGGCTGCCGGATCAGCTCGTCGGGCTGATGCACGGCGAGTGGTACCGGCTGTTCAGCCCGGCGTTCCTGCACCAGCTCCCCGACCAGGGGCCGTTCGGGCCGGCGCACATCCTGCTGAACCTGCTCGGGCTCTGGTTCCTCGGCCGGAAACTGGAGGAGCAGCTCGGCTGGTGGCGGTTGACCGCGCTGTACCTGCTGTCGGCGGCGGGCGGCAGCCTGCTCGCCGCGCTGATCTCCCCGGACACGATGGCCGTCGGCGCGTCCGGCGCGCTGTTCGGCCTGGCCGGCGCGGCGTTCGTGATGGGGCGGCGCGTCGGCTTCGAAGTCGACCAGATCTTCATCACCTACGTGGTCTGGATGGTCGTCAGCGCGTCCTTCACCTCCTGGCAGGGCCACCTGGGCGGCCTCGCCACCGGCATGGCCCTCGGCCTGGCCTTCGCCCACGCCCCCCGCGAACGCCAATCCCTCATCCAGGCCGCCGCCTGCGCCGCCACCCTGGCCACCATCCTCGGCCTCGTCCTCCTCAACTCCTGAACCCCGCGCCCTCAACTCCTGAACCCCGCGCCCGCCTTCACCCGGGGCGGCGCGGCGGGACGTGCCGGGGGCGGACGACCGGTGTCGTGGCTTACCGTGAAGCATGGATTTCGACGGTGGCCGACGTGACCCCTGGGGATGGAACGAGCCTCCGGCGGGCGGACGGCTGGAGCCTCTGCCGGAGCGGCTGGCCGAGCTGGCGGAGCTGCGCGGGCAGCTGCCCGTCGGGCCCGGGGTGGACTGGCCGGGGCCGGGCGACCTGCCGGAGGTCGCCGCCCTGGTCGACGAGGGATGGACAGTACTCGAGTACGCCTCGACGCTCCCGGCCGTCTGGCCGCCGGAGCACCGCTGCTGGGTTCCCGACCGGCTGCCGCGCGTCGAAGCCGACTACAGCGACCCCGACGACTTCGAAAGCCCCATGATCATCCGGCCTTGGACGATCGACGAACACGCCGATCACCGCGGCGAGGAGGTCGACCTCGCCCGCCAGGACCGCCTGCCCGCGCCGCCGCCCGGCCGCATCTGGCTGCTGCGCTCGCCGTGGCCGTCGCTGGAGTACGCGGCCGTCACCCACCTCATCGACGAGTGGGAGCAGGAGCACCCCGAGTTCGAGGTCACCCGCCGGTTCCACACGGCCCGCCACCTCCTCGCCCTCACCGAGGAGGAGATCTGGTCCCGCTGGACCGACGCTCCCCCGGCCGTCCACGCGTGGCGGGCCGCGGGCCGTCCGGTCGGCGAACTCGCCCTGCTGAACCTGACCCCCGCCGACATCGAGAACGCCGGCCTCACCGAACCCCAGGTCCTCGCCTGGCAGCACTCCATCGACATCACCGGCCCCTCCGACCTGTCACAGATCCACCTCTGGACGGACCTGGGCGCCACCCCACCACCCCGCTAACGCCCTCGACCGGCGACCCCCTCCGGCGCACCAAACGCGCCGGTCAGGCCTCCGGCGCGTCTTGCCTAAAAGCTTGGGCAACGGGTTGCCCACCCAGCTCAGCGTGGGTGCCGGGACTGGCCACGCCGCCTACCTGGCAACCGTCCTCGAACGCGGAGCAGCAGAGCTTGCCCAACTCCGCGACGGCCGTCAACGCGCCCTCTCCGCGCTCGCCTACAAGACCGGAGGGCTCCTTGCCTGGTCAGGGGCATCCCGCTCGGAGATCGAGTCTCGACTCATCGAGATAGGGACCATGACCGGTCTCCCCGAGCGCCTCGCCCAACGCATCGTCGCCCGTGCGATCGCCAACGGGATCGCACGGCCGCTCCCCGCCCCTGCTGGAAGGCGGACCTGAAAAAACTCGAAGGCCGCTGTCACATTCTTCGCCGCGAAGACCCCTTCTTCTCATTGATTCAGCCCGATCGAGACAACCCCCACTTCGGAGGCATAGCCATGACCGACCAGAGCCTGAGCAACCCCGAGCACGACCAGGAGCACCCGGAGTCGTTCCTGACGGTCGAAGAGGTCCTGGAGATCCTTCGGATCAAGCGATCGACCTTCGACGACTGGCGCCGCAAGGGCCAGGCCCCGCCGCTCTACCGCCTGCCGAACCGCAGCTTGCGCATCGACCGCGCCGAATTCGACGCCTGGATGGCGTCCCGACTCCTTAGCGCCTGACGCACCCGAGCTTCCCAACAGATCAGCAAGCCCCTCAGATGGAGATGAAGTGAACCCCGAAAACGACGAGTTCCTCACGGCCAAGCAGCTCATGAGCGACCTGGGCGTCTCGCGCTCGACCTTCTACCGCTGGCGCGCGACCGGGCGGGGTCCCCGCCTCCACCGCCTGCCGAACAGGCAGATGCGGTTCCTGCGCTCCGAAGTCATCCGGTGGATCGAGAGCCTCCCCAACAACTGACCGACCTACCGAACGGCCCCCACGAACCGGGGGCCGTTCGCATTTCTGGCCGCAATCCCCCAGGAGAACAATGAAGATCGGCAACGTCCAGTTCTGGAAGACCCATGTGCGTAACGACGGCCGCCCGAAGCCCTATCAGGTGCGCTGGAAAGTCGACCGCGAACCATTCACGCTGTCCTACGCCACGTCTACCTTGGCAGAGCACTTCCGCAACGGCTTGATCGCCGCCGCCAATCGAGGCGAGCACTTCGACATCGAGAAGGAGGGCCTGCCGACCTCGATGCAGCCGAAGGAGGAGAAGCCCAAGGAGGTGACGATCTACGACGTCGCGGTCAGCCACGCGAAGCGCAAGTGGAAGGGCTCCGCGGGGAACAGCCGCCGCAACAGCGCGCAGGGGCTGATCCGCGTCACGATCTACCGAGTTGAGGATCTCCCGGGAGCTCCCAGCGCTCAGCTGCTCCGGAACGCCCTGCGCGAATGGGCCTTCCGTCCCCACCGACGGGACTCCCCACCAGAGGACGTCGCAGCCACTCTGGCGTGGCTCGCAGAGAGCTCCCCTCCGATCAGCTCTCTGCTGGACCGCGACTTCCTGCGCGGCCTGCTGGACTTCATCGGCACCAAATACGACGGCAAACCCGGCAAACCGAGTTCCACGGCCCGGCACCGGGCGGTCCTCACGAGCATGGTCAATCACGCCGTCGAAGACGACATCCTCGACTACGACCCGATCGAACGCCTGGTCTGGACGCCCCCAGAGGTATCCAACGTGGTGGACCCGAGAGTCGTCGCCAGCCCCGACCAGGCCCGCGCCCTCCTGGTCGCCACGACCTACGTCGGCGAATTCGAGTTCCAGCGCGGGCCGCGACTCACGGCCTTCTTCGCCTGCCTCTACTTCGCCGGCCTCCACCCAGAGGAGGCGTGCGAGCTTCGACGCCTCGACTGCACGCTCCCGGAATCCGGCCCCGGCCTGATCGTGCTGAACGGCGCCAGCACCCGCGCAGGCAGCGCCTGGACCGACGACGGCGAGAAGCACGAGAAGCGTGGGCTGAAGCACCGTCCCGCAAACACGGGGCGAGACGTGCCGATCCCACCCGAGCTGGTGAGGATCCTCCGCGCGCACATCAAGGTCCACGGCGTCACCGAGGACGGACGGCTCTTCCGGGGCCCTCATGGCCAGGACCTGGATTCCACGCGATACCTGGACGTCTGGCACAAGGCGCGGGCGCTGGCCCTACCGCCCGAGCTCTACAACTCGCCTCTCGCCCGCCGTCCCTACGACCTGCGCCACGCCTGCCTGACGCTCTGGCTTAACTCGGGAGTCCCCGCGGCCGAGGTCGCCGAACGCGCCGGGAACACCGTCCCAATCCTCATGAGCACCTATGCCCGCTGCATCCACGGCCAACGCGACGAGATGACCCAACGCATCATCACTGCCCTCGGCGCCCCCGGAGACCTCTTTTAGGCCGCTCTTACCCAATCCACCAAGCGCAGTAGCCAGGGGCAGTCCAACGCCCCAGCTACTGCCAAGGCTGTGCAATACCGCCCACCCACGTGCCGTCACGACATCAGGGCTGACTTGCCACCCGCCTTCATCCAAGTCCTAGCGGGGAACGCCCTCGGGTTTCCTAGCCGAACCACGGCCCGGAGGACCCTCCGGTACGTCCGGCGCTTCGGTAGTCTGTTGCATTACGCCGGAGCGGAGAGAAAACAAGATCGGCCAAGAGTCGCGGTTACCGCGCTCGCCTAGAGCAGCTCGTCCGATTTTCTCAAATGAGCTGGGCAGCATACCAAAAATAAGCACTGGGAAGGAGAGTGAATTTATTTGAGATTTTTCAAAAAGTCCAGTGACGAAAAGAATGCAGATGACGCTAGAAGCGACTTTGCAGAAGTCCTCCTAAGGGAAGGGCGAGAAGAATTGAACCGGGCAGACAGTAAGGCTTCAAGTCTTCTGGGTTATTCGGGCGTGGCTTTCAGCGTATTGGCCAGCTCTGCGCTCCAGGGAAAATGGAACCCGTCGAATCTGAATAACCATCCTGCAACTGAGTGGATATTTTGGGCCGGGCTGATTTTTGCAGCCATCGGCCTGTTTAATATCGCCTGGGTTCTACTTCCACGCACAAAACATTTCGGAGATCGCTCAAAGCTCGCCTACTTCGGCCATGTCGTACTATATCGAGAGAAGAAAGGGTGGAGAAAAGAAACTCGGGCTAAGATTGATCGGAACGGAAAGGACGTCCTTGCCGATGCGATATCAGCAGCAAGTTCGGAAAGCTTTCAACGAACCGTCGACCAAGTTTGGGTAGTCAGCCACATCGTTGATAGCAAATACAAGAAGATCAGAAGATGTCTTCTGTGCTATGGTTTTGCGGTTGCATTGTGCATCACCGCACCCATACTAAATTTCTGTCTCGGCTAACCTACTTGCAGTTTTCTTCGTACCACTGATTCATGGCAACATTTACAATGTTGCCATGCCAGCATGAGTAGGTGGCATTCTCCCTAAAGAGCGCCTGATTATGGTCATTCAGATTGTTGTAGAAAACGTCAGAGACCATCATCTGATCATGCCAGTAAGATTCATTGCCGTGAGCGGCGAGCTTCGCCGCCTTGTTGACAACATCGCCCATGTATACGATTTCATTGATTCCACTCCCAAGATAACCGGCCTTAATAACCAAAGCACGACCGTATGATATTCCGGTACCTACCGCTATCTCTTCATATCCATGCTTCACAAGCTGATAGTTGAGCATTTTGACAGCCGAATTTATTTTTGCGCCAGTTCCCAAGGTCGAGTTAATGTCCGATTTGAGGGGTGTATTGAAGACGCCCCATACGCCATCTCCAACAATATTGACCTCTTTGCAGTTGCTGTCACCATCCATAACTGCAACAACCTCGGATATAAACGACCGATAGAGCTTTGCCAATCGCGGTCGCTTATACTTATCGGGCAGGCTTGACGACTTTCTAATATCGACAAACATCGCTGAGCAATTTGCATAGAATCCATTAGTAAAGGTTAGCTTGTCTCGATCGGGCAGAGAATCGACTTCCGTGTAGTCGTTATCCGAGCTGTCGAGAATTTTCTTAATTCTGTCGTAGCTAGCAACGTGGTCATAAGACTTTCCGGTACTTTTCACGGCCTGCCGCCCTTGGTCTCGATAGGGCATCAAGTGTAACGGGGGCGACTGTGAATCGTAGGGCGATTTGATAGCTTCTCCAGCTCGGCTTTGCTGCGCGTCGCGCAGGTCTGTGGACGGACACCAAGATCGCCCGGTACGCGGACAAGCGGCTCCAGACCCACGGCCACGCGATCTCCAGGCTGGCGGCCAGTTCACCTCCCGCTGTACGGCCAGGCGCGCTCTCTTCGAGTTCACCGGCTCGGTCCTCACGATCGCCCGGTCCGGCTCGGCTCCGTCACGGGTCGGGGGCGATCGACGCCGTAGGACCGCTCCGCGGCCCTACGGCACAGGGTTCCGGCACCATCACGTCATTCAAGTTGCCCAGGCTCCTACCGCTGCACCCGATCGACAGCCCCGTCCTCGCCAGGGCCTGGCCGCTGGAGAGGACGGCCGCCGCCGGGAATTCTCGTGTCCGCCCACCGGGAAGCGGTTGGCCGCCTACCTGGCACGGCATGTCCGTGGAGCTGGAGATCTTGATGGCCGCTTGCACAGGTCATGTGTCCAGAGTCCAACGGTTGCGGACTTGGATGAGGTGGGGGCCTTGTAGCTTCATCGGCGGAGGGCGTGGCATCTGCGTGCCCGGTTATGGTCTGTGCGGGGCCTCGCACGGGTCCCACACAAGTCGGCAACCGGGCCAGTAGAGCCCGAGGCGGGGAACGCTAGCCAATTGGTCTATACCACTTGGTGATCTCTGCACACAATCCGCACAAAAACAGTGGATCGCGGTGTAACGCGATGACACATGGTGGACCACGATCAACAGCGGCCATGGCCACCCTCCGCGGGGCTAACTCCGTCTCAGCGACAGCCGGTCCGACGCCTGATGGAAACTTCACTGAGGAGCTGCTGGAGCGCTGCTCAGGCGTCGGAGACGCGGATGAGGCCTTCCTGGACGACGCTGACGACGAGGTCGCCGGTCTGGGTGAAGACCTGGCCTCGGGCCAGGCCGCGGGCGCCGCCGGCGTTGGGGGTCTCCTGGGCGTAGAGGAGCCATTCGTCGGCGCGGAAGGGGCGGTGGAACCACATGGCGTGGTCCAGGGAGGCGCCTACGGTGCGGCGGTCGCCCCAGGCCAGGCCGTGGTTGAGGAGGACGGTGTCCAGGAGGGTCATGTCGGAGGCGTAGGTCATCAGGCAGACGTGCAGGAGCGGGTCGTCGGGGAGCTTCTCGTTGACCTTCAGCCAGACCAGGGAGGTCGGGGTGGCCAGCTCCGGCTTGCCCACGGCCTCCCAGGTGAGAGGGGTGGCGTGGCGGAGGTCGAACGGGCGGCGGCCCGCGAACTCGTCGGCGATCTTGGGGCCGAACAGGGCGGCCAGGCGGTCACGGCCCGGCGGCAGCGACTCGGGGTCGGGAGCCTCCGGCATCGGCGCCATGTGCTCGGGGCCCGGCTCGACGATCTGGAAACTCGCGCTCAACGTGAAGATCGCCTTACCGTGCTGGACGGCGACGACCCGACGCGTGGAGAAACTCCGGCCGTCACGGACCCGGTCGACCGTGTAGACGATCGGGACGCTCGGATCGCCCGGCCGGATGAAGTAGGCGTGCAGCGAATGGACATGCCGCGCCACCGGCACCGTCCGGCCCGCCGCCACCAGGGCCTGGCCCGCGACCTGGCCGCCGAAGACACGCTGCTGGCGGTCCTCCGGGCTCCGTCCTCGGAAGATGTCATCCTCGATCTGCTCGAGATCCAGGATGTCGAGCAGGTTCTTCAGCGCGTCGTTCACCCCGTCAGTCTGGCAAATCCCGCGACGGCGCGCGCCGTCAGGGGCCGTCCACGAAGATCTCGCCTGGTTCCTCCCCCCGGCACAGGGCGAGCACCGGCCCGCCGTACTTGTCGAGCTTCCGCTGCCCGACCCCCCCGATCAGCACCAGCTCGGCCGCCGACACGGGACGGCGCTCCGCGATCGCCTGAAGAGTCGCATCAGTGAAGATCACGAAGGCGGGCTGTTTGGTGGCCTTGGCGGTCGCGGCCCGCCACTCCTTCAACGCCTCCATCAGCGCGGCGTCGAGCTCCGCGGGACACCCCTGGCAGCGGCCCAGTTTCCGTTCGACGGCCGCCGTCAGCGACCGGCCGCAGACCCGGCAGAGCTGCGGGCCCCCGCTGACCGGCACGCCCGCCTTCCGCTCCACCCGCGGCGGCGCCGGGGCGGCGGTCTGCGACGACACCCCGTCCAGGAACCGCGACGGCCGCCGGTTCTTGCGCTGCCCGGGCGAGCGGGCCAGCGACCACGACAGCGTCAGATGCTCGCGCGCCCTCGTGATCCCGACGTAGAGCAGCCGCCGTTCCTCCTCGATCTGCTCGGGAGTCTCGGCGTAGATGATCGGCAGGGTGCCGTCGGTGAGCCCGGCGAGGAACACCGCGCTCCACTCCAGGCCCTTCGCCGAGTGCAGCGACGCCAGCGTGACGCCCTCCAGCGGCGGCGCGTGCGCCGCGGCCGCCCGCTCCTCCAGCTCGCCGACGAACTCCCGCAGCCCCGCGTTCGGCGTGGCCATCGCCATGTCCTCGGCGAGCTGCGCGAGCGCCGCCAGCGACTCCCATTTCTCCCGTACGGCGCCCCGCCCGTCCGGCGCCTTCTCGCTGAACCCGCACCCGGCCAGGACGGCCCGCACCTGCTGTATCAACCCGAGCCCGTCGAGCTGCGCGTCGGCCCCCGACCTGGCCGCCCCCCGCAACCGCACCACGGCCTCCCGGACGGCCGGACGCTCAAAGAACCGTTCCGCCCCGCGCAGCACATAGGGCACCCCGGCGTCTGCGAACGCCTGCTCGAACGCCTCGGACTGGGCGTTGATCCGGAACAGGACGGCGATCTCGCGGGCCGGAACCCCCTCGTCGATCAGTTTCCCGGCCTTGCGGGCGGTGTCCTCGGCCTCGGCCAGCTCGTCGTCGTACTCGGCGTAGGCGGGCGGCGGGCCGTCCGGCCGCTGCGCGATCAGCTCGAGCCGGTTCTTCGACCGTTTCAGCACCTCGTTGGCGAGCCGGACGACCTGCGGGGTCGACCGGTAGTCGCGGACCAGCCTCACGACAGTCGCGTCGGGGTACTCGGCGGTGAAGTTCATCAGGAACCCCGGCGTGGCCCCGGTGAAGGAGTAGATCGTCTGGCTGGGGTCGCCGACGACGCACAGCTCCTTGCGCTCCCCCAGCCAGCAGTCGAGCAGCAGCTTCTGCAGCGGGTTGACGTCCTGGTACTCGTCGACCACGAAGTACCGGTACTGCTCGTGGACGGCCCGCCGCATCTCCGGGTAGTCGAGCATCATCGCGGCGGTCAGCTCGAGCATCCCCTCGAAGTCGAGCAGGTTCCGTTCGCGGCGCAGCTCCTCGTACATGACGTACAGCCGGGCGACGTCGACGACGTCGCGGGGCGCCTTGCGCGCCGTCCGGACGACGGCCGCCGCGTACTCCTCCGGCCTGGTCTGGGTGACCTTCGCCCATTCGATCTCGGCCGCGACGTCCCGCAGGTCGTTGCGGCCCAGCGACAGGCCGCAGGCCCGTGCCGCGTCCGCCAGCAGCGCGATCTTGGAGTCGATGATGCGCGGCGGCTCGCCGCCGACGGTGCGCGGCCAGAAGTACAGGAGCTGTTTGAGCGCCGCCGCGTGGAAGGTGCGGGCCTGCACGCCGGGCGCGCCCAGCGACCGCAACCGG
>NZ_BAAGZI010000162.1:0-11967 GCF_054778695.1 Actinocorallia lasiicapitis | reverse complement strand
CCGGGCCGGTGCCCGTCGCGAGCCCGTCGGGGACGCCGACGGTCCGGCCGTCCGGAGCGGGCCAGCCGTCCCCGGTGGCCGAGCCGCGACCCAAGCCGCGCCCCAAGCCTGCCCGTCCCACTTCGGGGAAGCCGCGCGCCACCGTCACCAAGACCGTCTATCTGCCGGAGACCGGATTTCCGCCGGGGTCGGGGATCCCGCAGTGGCCCTACTATCCGCCGGTCCAGCCGCCGCCGGCCTACCCACAGCCGATGGCCTATCCCCAGCCGATGTCCTACCCGCAGTCGGTACCCGCCCAGCCGCAGCAGCCGTTCCTGCCGCGGCTCCAGCCCGCCGCGGTGCCACCCCAGGCTCAGGCCACGGCGAAGCCGCAGGTCCAGTTGCCGAGCACGGCGCCGCTGCCGGTGGTGCCCACGCCCAGGGCGACACCGCCGTCGCTGTCGATCGTCAGCTCCAGCGATCTCGAGCTGGGGGAGCGGGGTTCGTGGCTGATGGTCCTGGCGATCGGGATCGTCGCGGAGGTGGCGCTGCTGTGGTTCGCGGCCGTGCTGCGGATGTGGCGGCGCCGCTTGTCACTCAACGACGGTTACCCCCTGCCCCGGCCGGTGCGTGGCCTGCGGCGGACCGTGCCACTGGTGGTCCGGGCAGTACGTCGAAGATAGAAATGCCAGGTCGGCGGGGGTTTTCGGAGTTCTTGTCATCCAAGTAACAAGAAGTCCGGAAGGTAATCGTTCTGGCGGTTAGTGACCCGCTGAGGCTACCTACCGGTAGTCTTCGCCGGGTCACCCGCCCGCCCCCAGGAGTGCTTTCATGGCATTGGGTTCGCTGCTCCCCTCGCTGGATCGCAAGCCGCTGGTCGAACTGGTCGCCGAGTACGCCGCGACCAAGCCAGACGGCAAGGCGTTCACCTTCGTCGACTACTCCACTGATCGTGACGGCAGCAAGCGCACGTTCACCTGGGCCGACGCCGACCTGCACGGCCGGGCCATGGCCGCGGCCATCCGCGAGATCGCCGAGCCGGGCGAGCGGGCCGCGATCCTGCTGCCGCAGAGCATCGAGTTCCTGATCGCGATGATCGGCTCGTTCGCCTCGCACGTCGTGGCGGTGCCGCTGTTCTCCCCGGACCTGCCCGGCAACGCCGACCGGCTGATCCGCGCGTACTCCGACGCCGAGCCCGCCGTGATCGTCACGATCGCGTCGGCGCTCCCGTACGTCGAGAAGTTCCTGGACGAGCACGACGTGCCCCGCCCGCGCGGCATCGTCCTCGCCGACGAGATCGACCTGACCAAGACCCTGCCGATCGAGAAGACCGACCCGGACGAGCTGGCCTACCTCCAGTACACGTCCGGTTCGACCAGCAGCCCGGCCGGAGTGGAGATCACGCACGGGGCGTTCGCGGTCAACGGCCGCCAGCTCTGGTCGTCGTGGAACCCGCCGGAACCCGAGAGCTGCGAGGCCGTCACCTGGCTGCCGCTCTTCCACGACATGGGGCTGATCGCCGCGCTGGCGCTGCCGCTCGTCCACGGCAACCATGTGATCATGGCGGATCCGGTCTCGTTCCTGATGCGGCCGATCCGCTGGATGCGGCTGATCTCCGAATGCAAGAACGTCTACACGGCCGGGCCGAACTTCGCCTACGACTATGTGGCGGGGCAGGCCAACGAGAAGAGCCTCGCCGGGCTCGACCTGTCCGGGCTGAACGTCTGCCTGAACGGGGCCGAGCCGATCCGGCCGTCCACGCTGAAGGCGTTCAACGAGGCGTTCGCGCCGGTCGGGCTGAAGCCGGGCGCGCTGCGTCCCGCCTACGGGCTGGCCGAGGCCACCGTGTTCGTGTCCGGATCTTTTGTGACGAACCCGGATTCTTCGGTTCCGGCGAAGCTGCTCGGCGCGGACCGCGAGGCCCTCACCCAGGGCAAGGTCGTCCCGTCGGACGCCGACAACGCCCAGTTTCTGCCGTCGTGCGGCGCGCCCATGGGGCAGATCGTCGCGATCGTCGACCCCGACACCCGGCGTGAGCAGCCCGACGGCTCCGTCGGCGAGATCTGGGTGCACGGCCCCAACGTGGGCCGCGGCTACTGGGGCAACTCCGAGCGCAGCGCCGAGACCTTCAACGCCGTCATCGAGGACGCGGCCGGAATCCCGTCCGGCGGCTGGATGCGGACCGGTGACTTCGGCGCCTGCCACGAAGGCGAGCTGTACGTGACGGGACGGATCAAGGACCTGATCATCGTCGACGGCCGCAACCACTACCCGCAGGACATCGAGGTCACCACGGAGGCCGCCCACGAGGCGGTCCGCCCCGACTATGTGGCGGCGTTCGCGATCCCCGGCGACGAGACCGAGAAGCTCGTGGTCGTCGCGGAGCGCAACCGGCGCGTCCCGATCGCCAGGCTCGACCTCGCCGAGGTGGAGCGGGCCGTCCGGGCGCAGGTCAACGTGGTGCACGAGATGCACATCCACGAGTTCGTGCTGATCGAACCGGGTTCGCTTTCGCGTACTTCGAGTGGAAAGGTAGCGAGGGCCGCCACCCGCTCCCGGTACCTGGAAGGCGGCCTCGTCCGCACGGCCGACCGCGCCGCCCGCTAAGCACGGTTTCACCGCTCACGTTCGGCCCCGCACGGCCGGAAGGAGACAAGCATGTACGGCTGGGGACGGTTCGTTCACCGGTTCCGCTGGCTCGTCCTGCTCGTCTCCGTGGTCGGAGTGGTGTCCAGCGGGCTGTGGGGCGCGGCCGTCACCGCGCCCGGCGTGCTGAAGCCCGGTGGTTTCGAGGACCCGCACTCCGACTCCTACCTCGCCTACAAGACCGCGGTTTCGGTCTTCGCGGCGGCCAGCCCCGACGTCATGCTCGTCTACCGCAGCCCGGACACTCAGGTCGTCGATCCGGAGTTCGAGCGGTCGGTGCTGTTCACGGTGGCGCGGCTGCCGAAGAAGTACGTCAAGCAGATCACCACGTACTGGCACATCCCCGGCGACACCCCGGAGATGGTGGACGCCCGCAAGGCGTTCGTCTCCCATGACGGGAAGAGCACGTTCGTCGCGATCGTCCTGCAGGGCGATGAGATCACCAAGCTCGAGAACTTCAAGAAGATCGAGCCGTACATCCGCGCGCCCGGGATGGACGTCAAGGTCGGCGGCGCCGTCCCGATCAACGACGACTTCTCCAAGCAGATGGCCGAGGACCTGCACCGGGCCGAGCTCATCGCGCTGCCCCTGGTCGTGATCATCGGTCTGATGGTCTTCGGCAGCGTCGCGGCCGCGATGATGCCGCTGCTGGTCACCATCTTCTCGATCATGGGCGCGCTGGCCGTGCTCCGCGGCATCGCCCTCGTCACCGACGTGTCGAGCTTCGCGATGAACCTCGTGACCATGCTCGCCGCCGGGCTCGCGATCGACTACTCGCTGTTCATCATCAGCCGTTTCCGCGAGGAGCTGGAGAAGGGCCGAGATCCGCGGACGGCCATGGGCGTCACCCTGGCCACGGCCGGGCGGACCGTCGCGTTCTCCGCGGTGACCGTCGCGGCGTCGCTGGCCGGGCTGCTGCTGTTCCCGCAGATGTTCCTGCGCTCGATCGGGCTCGGCGGCATCGCAGTGATCATCGTCGCGGTGTTCTGCGCGCTGGTGCTGCTGCCGGCGATGCTGTCGGTGCTCGGCCACAAGATCGAGTTCCTGCGGATGCCGTGGCGCCGCAAACCGGGCACCGGCCGCAGGCGTGAGGACGCCGGCGCCTGGTACAAGCTCGCGCACAGCGTGATGAAACGGCCGCTGCTGTACTTCCTGGCCGTCTCGGCGGTGCTGGTGGTGATGGTCGCGCCGTTCCGGAATGTCCAGTTCGGCACCAGCGACATCCGGGCACTGCCCGAGAAGATGCCCACCAGGCAGGTCGTCGAGACGATCCAGAAGGACTTCTCCGGCGGGGTGCTCGACCCCATCGACGTGATGATCGAGGGCTTCATCGTCGACCGGAACTACAAACCGGGCAAGGACAAGCTGCCGCAGGCCCTGGTGAACTTCCGGGCGGCGGTCTCCAAGCTGCCCAACGTCGACGCCGCCCAGTATCTGGACTGGAACCAGAACAGCAGCGTCATCCGGATGCAGGTGACCTACAAGGGCGACGCCACCGACGAGTCGACCCGCGAGCTCGTCCGGCAGATCCGGGCGATGCCGCTGCCGAACACGTTCACCCATGTGACGGTGGGCGGCGGCACGGCCAGCCAGATGGACCTGATGGACAGCCTGGTCGAGACCCTGCCCAAGACGGCGATCTTCGTCGGGATCGCGATCTTCGTGCTGCTGTTCGCGGCGTTCGGCTCGATCGCGCTGCCGATCAAGGCCGTCATCATGAACCTGCTGTCGATCGGCTCGTCGTTCGGCGCGATCGTCTGGGCGTTCCAAGAGGGCCATCTGTCCGGGCCGCTGAACTTCACCACCACCGGGACCGTCGACGCCAGCACCATGATCCTGGTGTTGGCGGTCGTGTTCGGGCTGTCGATGGACTACGAGGTGTTCCTGCTCAGCCGGATCCGCGAGGAGTGGGACAACACCCACGACAACCGGGCGTCGGTCGCCAACGGGCTCCAGCGGACCGGCGGGATCATCACCAGCGCGGCCGTCCTGCTGATCGTGGTCGTCGCGGCGTTCTCCACGGCAGAGATCACGGTCGTGAAGCTGCTCGGCGTCGGCATCCTCGTCGCGGTGATCGTGGACGCGACGCTGGTGCGCTCCCTGCTCGTCCCGGCGACCATGCGGTTCCTCGGCGACGCCAACTGGTGGCTGCCGGGGCCGTTGAAGGCCCTGCACTCGGCGATCGACCTGCGCGAGGTCCACGACATCGACGTCGAGGGCAGGGAGGGCGCGACCAGGGAGAACCCTAAGCACGGTGTGACACCTGGTGCCCCTGGTTCGCTGAACAGTACGGAACCCCCCGCCCCGTTCCCCCGCTCTGTGACGCGTGCGAACGTCGGCTATGCCTGGGCCCCAGGTCAACACCGGGGTAATCCTGGACGACCTGTGAACAAGCGTGAGATCGTGGCCAACCCGGACGGACCGGGCTGGCGTTGGGCGGAGGACGAATATGCGCGCTAGCCGATGGACCGCGGTGGCGCTGGCCGCTTCGCTGGCGGTGTCTCCGCTGGTCAGCGGCGCTGCCGAAGCCGCGCCGAAGCCGAAGAAGCCCGCGTTCAAGAAGGCGCCCGACGGGGCCGCGATCACGAGCTACAAGTGGCTGACCAAGAACAAGCGGCAGCTCGATGTCACCGTGAAGTCGCCCGCGCTCGGCGGCCGGAAGGTGAAGGTGCGGCTGCTGCTGCCGCGCAAGTGGTCGATGAAGGCCAAGCGGACCTGGCCGATCGTGTACGGCTACCACGGCGGCCACGACAACTACACGTCGTGGACGCGGAGCACGAGCATCGAGTCGATCGCCGCGAAGTACGACGTCATCGTGGCGATGCCCGAGGGCGACAACGGCTCCTACGTCGACTGGTACAACGGCGGCAAGGGCGGCATCCCCAAGTGGGAGACCTGGCACATGAAGGAGGTCATCCCCCTCATGCAGCTCAACTTCCGGGCCAGCAAGACCCGCGCGCTGTTCGGGAACTCCTCCGGCGGTCAGGGCGCGATGACGTACGCGGCCCGCTACTCCGGCGAGTTCAAGTACGCGGCGTCGCTGAGCGGGCTGCTGCACATCCTCAAGCCGGGCGTGCCGACGATGCTCCAGTACGTCAACTCCGGCAACGGCCAGGACGCGAACGCCATCTGGGGCGACCCGGTCTTCAACCGCGACAACTGGAAGCTGCACAACCCCTACGACATCGCCGAGGGGCTGCGCGGCACCGGGATCTTCTTCTCCTCCGGGACGTCCGGCAAGCCGGGCCCCGGCGACCCCAAGGTCGACCCGTGGGACATCGGCCTGATCAGCGAGAAGATCACCGGTGGTACGGACCAGGACTTCCAGAAGAAGCTGAAGCAGCTCAAGATCCCGCACATCGCCCATCTGTACGGTGACGGCCGGCACAACTGGCCCGCCTGGCGACGCGAGTTCAAGTTCGTCTGGCCGAAGATCATGAAGGCCCTGCACGCGAGAAAGTACTGAGCCATGCCGCGACACCTCGGGCTGAAGGCCGTTTCCGGGGCGGTCGCCGTCGCGCTGCCGTCAGCGCTGCTGGTGACCCTCACCGCGGCGCCCGCCGGCGCGGCCGCGTTCAAGAAGGCCTCCACCGGTGCGACGATCACCGGCTACAAGTGGCTGGGCAAGAACAAGCGTGCGTTCGACTTCACGGTGAAGTCGCCGTCGCTCGGCTCGTCGCAGAAGGTCAGGGTGCTCCTGCCGAAGGGCTGGAAGTACAAGACCAAGAAGACCTGGCCGGTCACCTACCTGCTGCACGGCGGCAAGGACAACTACCTGTCCTGGACGCGCAGCACGAAGATCGTGCAGCTCGCGGCCAAGTGGAACACCATCGTCGTCATGCCCGAGGGCAGCAACGGCTCCTATACCAACTGGTACAACGGCGGTAAGGGCGGCATCCCCAAGTGGGAGACCTTCCATATGACCGAGGTGTTCCAGCTGATGGAGCGGAACTTCCACGCGGGCAAGAACCGGGCGATCATCGGCAACTCGTCCGGCGGCCAGGGCGCGATGACCTACGCGGGGCGCTACCCGAAACGGTTCAAGTACGCGGCGTCGTTCAGCGGCATCCTGTCGATCCTCACGCCCGGCGTGCCGACGGCGCTCGCCTACGTCAACTCCACGAACGGGCTGCCGGACGCCATCTACGGCGATTCGGTGCAGGACCGTAAGAACTGGCTGGCCCATGATCCCTTCGCGCTCGCGCCGAAGCTGCGGGGCGTCAAACTGTTCTTCTCGGCGGGGCACGGCTCGCCCGTCCCGACGGACGCGGGGCTGTTCTCCGAGTTCGTCGTCGGGGTCACCAACGACGACTTCGCCGAACGGCTCTACCAGCTCAAGATCCCCTACACGTCGCACCTGTATCCGGCGGGCTCGCACTCCTGGCCGTTCTGGTGGACCGAGCTGAAGCGGATCTGGCCGACCGCGATGAAGACCATCAAGGCCAAGAAGAACAAGTAGGCGCTGGTCAGGGCTGGAGGACGTCGAGGGTCTCGCAGGCGCGGGCCACTCCGTCTTCGGCCGCCAGCAGCCGGGACAGGCCGCGGGCGCGCTCCCGGTGGGCGGGCGTGACGGTGGCGCGGAGCGCTCCGGCGAGCGATTCGGCCGTCAACCGTGAGATCGGCAGCGGGGCGGGGCCCGCGCCGAGCGCGTGGACGCGGTCCGCCCAGTAGGGCTGGTCGCCGAAGAACGGGCAGACCAGCGACGGGACCCCGGCGCGCAGCCCTTCCGCGGTGGTGCCCGCGCCGCCGTGGTGGACCACGGCCGCCATCCGAGGGAACAGCCAGCCGTGCGGCGCCTCCCGGACGACCAGCACGTCATCGTCGGAGGTCGCCGGATCGCCGAGCAGCACACCGCGGTTGCCGGTACGGCGCAGGGCCTCGCGGACGGCGCGGTCGGTGGCCTCCGGGTCGCCGGGCGCCATGCTGCCGAACCCGACATAGACGGGTGCGGGGCCTGCGGCGAGGAAGTCGGTGAGCTCGTCGGGAGCGGTCCAGGTGGGCTGGTCGTGGAACCAGTAGCCCGTCAGATGGACGTTCTCCGGCCAGTCGGCGGGCCTGCGGACCACCGTCGAGCTGAACGCGCACAGCACCCGCGCCTTGCGGGCCTGCGGGATCGGCCCCGACAGGACGCGCTGCGCGGGCAGGCGCAGCCCGTCGCGCCGCCACGGGTTGATGAACGGCCTGGCGAGCTGCCAGGTCGCGTAGTCGAGCAGCTCGTAGCTGAGCCGGTTGCCGATCGGGCCGAGGAACCGCGCCTGCTTCAGGAACGGGTGGGGGAACGCGCCGGTCGGCTGCGACGGCTGGAAGTGGATCAGCGCGTGCGGGATACCGAGGTGTTCGCCGAGGTGCGCGCCGAGGAAGGCGAGGGTCGGCGCGAGGATGAGGTCGGCGCCGTCGGCGGCCGCCTGGATCTCGCTGAGCATCTTGTCGGCGATCGGGCGGATGATCCGGTTCATGTTGGCCAGGAACCGGACGGGGTTCCGGCCGCCCGTCAGCAGTTCCTGCCCTTCGGGCGAGTCGACGATCTCGGTGGGGTCCATCGACAGGGCCGCGAAGTCCAGCCCGGACTCGACGATCAACTGCTCGTACCGGCGTGACGCGATCAGCCGGACCGTGTCGCCGCGGTCGCTCAGCCCGCGCCCCAACGCCAGGCACGGCTGAAGATCCCCACGCGAGCCGGCGGCGAAGATCACCACTGTGCGCCCCATGTTCCCCGCCTTTCCGTATTCGCGACACTACCTACGGTATGACTGGCAAGCCTGGACTGTCTTGCCGGAATTCTCTAGTCCGTAGCGCTAAATGCTCGGAGACCGGTTTGGGGACCGGTTTACGGGCGGCCGGACATCTCGTACGGGCTGTACGGCGGAGGCGGCGGCCACGCCGACGGAATCCCCGCCCGCTGATTGGCCCCCCACCAGTCCGGAATGATCGGGAACGACCCGGAGGCGACGGCCGCGATCGGGACCCTGGTCTCCGGCAGCGGAACCTTCACCTGCGCCGGGACGGCCACCGGCTCCACGACCGGCTTGCGGCCCGGGATCGTGAACGCGCAGACCACCGCGCCGATCATCACCAGCATCCCGCCGAGCAGCAGCGCCGCCGACGAGCCCTGCTCCATCGCGTAGACGGCATCGTGGCCCTCGGCCTTGGCGGTCTTCTGCAGCGAGGTGAGGACCGCGCCCAGCACGACGATGCCGAGCGCCGCCGAGATCTCGCGGCCGACGTTCATGATGCCGCCCGCGACGCCTGCACGCTCCTCGGGCACCGCTTTGAGCACGTACATGCCGAGCGGCATGACCAGGCCGGAGCCGACGCCGACCAGCGCGATGCCGGGCAGCATGTCGATGAAGGTGTCGCCCGCGCGCAGCCGCGAGAACGCGGTGAGACCGAACGCCATGAAGGCCATGCCCATGGTGCAGGGGATCTTCGGTCCGAGCTTGCCCGCCAGATAGAAGCCGATCGGCGTGGTCGCTCCGATGATCACGGCGGGCAGGATGAACACCGAACCGGTGCGCGCCTCGCTCCAGCCCAGCACGGTGATCATGAATCCGGCGGAGTAGGTGAGGACTCCGGCGAAGCCCATGCCCCAGAGGATCTGCGCGGCGATGCCGCCGGAGAACACCTTGCTGCGGAAGAACTCCACCGTGATCATCGGGTTGGGCGCCCAGCGCTCGACCACGATGAACGAGATCAGCGAGATGAACGCGAGGACGAACACCGCGAGGACGCCGGGGTGGGTCCAGCCGCTGTGCTGTCCCGCGTGCACGCCGTAGGTGATCGAGAACAGCAGGGTGGCGGAGGTGAACACGGCGGGCAGGTCGACGCCCTCGGTGTCATCCTGGCGCTGGCCTTCGAGGGCGAACAGCCCGATGCTGATGGCGAGGATGCCGGGCACCACGTTGAGCAGGAAGATCCAGTGCCAGCCGACGCTGCTGACGATCAGGCCGCCGAGGCTCGGCCCCATCGCGGAGGCGATCGTCGCGGTGAGGATGTAGATCAGGTTGCCTTGCGACTTCTGCTTCTCGGTGCGGCCGGCCGTCACCGAGACGAGGGTGGCGGGGAGCGCGAGCGCCGCGCCCGCTCCCTGGATCACGCGGAACGCGATGAGGTGCGAGAGCTCCTGGGACAGGCCCGCGCCCAGTGAGGAGAGCGTGAAGGCCGTCATTCCGATGGTGAAGATCAGCCGGGCGCCGTAGACGTCCACGAGGCGGCCGCCGGCGATCATCAGACAGGAGAAGATCAGGATGTAGGACGTCGTGACCCAGGTGACCGTCGTCAGCGTCGTGTCGAAGTACTTGCTGAGCGGCGTCAGGACCAGCGTGACGACCGTGTTGTCCAGGGCGACCATGAATCCGCTGACGGCTACGACCGCCAGCGTCCACCCGTATCTGTCCCGTCCCATTGCTCCCCAATCAAGCCATATTCGGGGCTCAGGCCTCTTGTCATCAAGGTGACAAGGAACACGTGAGATTCGTGGTCCCAGGGAGGAGAGGGATACGGTCAAACTGGGACAAGGTTGTCGCTCCGCACCGACCAAGACCGACGTCAGGGGAGCCTCGCCCATGCCGACAAACGACGGTACGGGGTCCGCGGAGTCTCAAGATCTCCAGCTCCAGGACCGTATCCGGAATTTCCTGATCAATGAGATAGCACATCGTGCCGATCTTGTCATCGCCGAGATCGATGTGGACCGTCCGTTGGAGGAGTTCGGCCTGGCGTCCCGTGATGCCGTCGCCATCGCCGGTGAGCTGGAAGAACTGCTCGGACGGCCGCTTCCCGCGACCCTCGTCTGGGAGCATCCGACCATCTCCCGGCTGGCCGCCGCGCTGTCCGGTGCGGAGCTGCCCGAGGTCGCGCGTGTCACCGCCGTCCCGTCCGTGGCCGACGAGCCCGTCGCGGTCGTCGGTGTCGGCTGCCGTTTCCCCGGCGGCGTCGACGGTCCCGAGGCGTACTGGAAGCTCCTGCTGGACCGCGGCGACGCCATCGGCGACGTCCCCGACGGCCGCTGGGACGCCTTCGACGACGGCTCCCCCGAGGTCGCTGACCTGCTGGAGAACGTGACGCGCCGCGGCGGTTTCCTCGACGACATCGCCGGTTTCGACGCCCAGTTCTTCGGGATCACGCCGCGCGAGGCGTCCGTGATGGACCCGCAGCAGCGCCTGGTCCTGGAGGTCGCCTGGGAGGCGCTGGAGCACGCCGGGCTCGCCCCCGCCCGGCTGCGCGGCTCCCGGACGGGCGTGTTCATGGGCGTGTCCGCGCCCGAGTACGCCGGCCTCACCGCGTCCGACCTGACCCGGCTGGAGGCGTTCACCGCGACGGGCGCCGCGCTCAGCATCGTCGCGAACCGGCTCTCCTACCTGCTGGACCTGCGCGGCCCGTCCATGATCGTGGACACGGCGTGCTCGTCGTCGCTGGTCAGCACCCATCTCGCGGTCCGTTCGCTGCGCAGCGGCGACAGCGACGTGGCGCTCGCGGGCGGCGTCAACGTGATCCTCTCGCCGACCATCACGATGACCTTCGACGCCGCGGGCGGCACCGCGAAGGACGGCCACTGCAAGCCGTTCGACGCCTCCGCCGACGGCATGGTCCGCGCCGAGGGCTGCGGTGTCCTGGTCCTCAAGCGCCTGTCGGACGCCCGCCGCGACGGCGACCGCGTCCTCGCGGTGATCACCGGGACGGGCGTCAACTCCGACGGCCGCTCCAACGGGCTCGTCGCCCCCAACTCCGACGCCCAGAAAGCCCTGCTCAGGGACGTGTACTCGGCGGTCGGCAGCCGTGAGGTCGACTACCTCGAAGCGCACGGCACCGGAACGTTCCTGGGCGACCCGATCGAGGCCCGCGCGATCGGCGAGGTCCTCGGCCGGGACCGGGAGACCCCGCTGCTGCTCGGCTCCGTCAAGTCGAACCTCGGCCACATGGAGGCGGCGGCGGGCGCGGCCGGGCTCATCAAGACCGTTTTGTCACTTGTTTATAAAACGCTCCCGGCGTCGATCCACTACTCGGAACCCAATCCCCACATCGATTTCGACGGCATGAACCTGTCGGTGGTCGCCGAGACCCGACCCTGGCCCGAGCACGAAGGCCGGCCGGCCCGCGCGGGTGTGTCCGGCTTCGGATTCGGCGGCACGAACGCGCATATCGTCCTGGAATCGGCCGAGGAGATCCCGGCCGAATCCGGCAGCGTGCCCGTCCGGACCTTCCCGCTGTCGGACGTGTCCGCCGACCGGCTCGCCGCCGCGGCCGCCGCCCTGCTCACCGACACCGATCCCCGGATCTGGCCCGCCCTGCCCGGGCTGCGCGTCCCCGAAGGCGCCGGCCTCGCCGACGTCGCCGCGACCCTCC
>NZ_BAAGZI010000161.1:0-12110 GCF_054778695.1 Actinocorallia lasiicapitis | reverse complement strand
GGTGTGCCGCCAGACGACGGGCGGTGGCGGCGCGCGGCTGGGCGGGACCGGACCAGCCGGGCACCAGCACGAGATCGTCGGGGCCCAGCTCGGGCCAGACGGTTCCGGCACGCAGCGCGACGCCCTGCGCCGACGGAACCTCCTCCTGCTCGGCGAGGTAGTCGAGGGTGTAGCCGAGGCCGAACCCGGCGGCCGTGCCGAACACCTGGGCGGGGCCGGCCAGGTCCAGCAGCTCGACGCCGGGAAAGAGCAGGAAGAGAATCCTCAAAGCGCAGCAATCTTCATGATTCGGTCAGGATAGCGCCCGCTCGATCGTGGCGATCTCGGCGAACCTGTCGCGCAGCACGGCCTCGGTCCGCTCGATGATCTGCGCGGTGGTCAGCCCGGGGAGCGGGTGGGTCGCGGTGGCCTCCGAGACGAACAGCACCTGGAACCCCAGGTCGGAGGCGACTCGGGCGGTCGTCTCGCAGCACTGCTCGGTGCGGATGCCGGAGATCGTCACCTCCCGGACGCCCCGCGCCGTGAGGAGCTGGTGCAGGTTCGTGGTGGTGAACGCGTTGTGGGACGACTTGACGACGACCGGCTCGCCTTCGGCGGCCTCCAGGCCGTCGATCAGCCGGACGTGCCCGCCGTCGCGGTGGAACGGGCTGCCGGGGTCGTCCTCGGCGTGCAGCACCCAGACGACCAGGTCGCCGCGCTCTCTGGCGCCGTCGACCAGCGCGTTCACCTTCTCGACGATCTTCGGCTCGGAGGTCTGCGGCCACAGGTCGAGCTGGCGGAACGATTCCTGGACGTCGATCACGATATGTGCTCTCATGCCTCGATCGTGCCCGTCCCCTGGCCGCGGGGACAGGCACGTTCGGGCCTGGCGGCGGAACGATCCGGTCAGCGGGACCGGAGCGCGGCGGTTCGGCGGCGGCTCACTTGAAGAGGCCGGACAGCACCTTGCCGAGGTCGTCGGCCTTGCCGTCCGGGGTGGCCTTGTCGACGACGTCGGGCAGGGTCTGGGCGAGGTCGCTGGCGGCCTGGCGCGGCGACATGCCCGCCTCCTGCGCGACCTTGCCGAGCTGCTCCTCGCCGAGCGCGCTCTCGACCTGCTGCGCGGTGATCGGCTCGTTCTCGCCCTTGCCGATCCACGAGTTGACCTGGTTCTGCAGCCCGCTGCCGCCGAGTTTGGACAGCAGGTCCTGCACACTGCCGTTCGCGACGACCGACTTCATCATCTGCTGGACCTTGGGATCGTTGGCATAGCCGAGAATCTTCTGGATGTCCATGACACGACCCTAGAGACAAAACCCCCAAACCACCCTAAACCCCACCCCTCCCAACAGCCTGGATTGGCCCTCGGATGGCCCGCGACGCCATCTCCCCGCTCGTTGCGCAGCCTGCCGCTCCCGGAGAGCCGGACTTCACTTAGGCTCGGCGACCATGGACTCGCCTGAAATCACCCATCTGTCCTGGGGGCGCCTGGAGGCCGCGGGCCTTCCACCCGCTAAGGACCTCGTCCTCTACCCGGGCGGCGGCCACTCTTGGGACTGGGCCGTGCACGGCACCCGCCATTCCCCCGGCATCACACCAGCCGAGGTCCAGGCGCTCCTTGACCTGGGCGCTGAAACGGTCGTCCTGTCCAAGGGCATGGACGAGGTCCTCCAGACCATGCCCGAGACCTTCGCCCTGCTCGAAGACGCCGAAGTCCCCTTCCATCACCTCGAGACGCGTGCCGCGGTCGCCCTCTACAACTCGCTCATCGCGACCACCCGCGTCGGCGGCCTCTTTCACTCCACCTGCTGACCCACCCCACCTCTCGCGGACGGCGCTGATTGGCCCTCGGATTGGCCCGTGGGGTGGGCTTCGGCGCTCGTTAGCGTGGGTGGATGTCCTTTGAGATCATTTGTGAGATCGAGCCGCCTACCCGTCCCGATCTGAAGCGGGTGCGGCAGCAGATCGGTGTGCTCAGTGGGGTCGCCGGGTCGTTTCTGATTCCTGACAACCACATCGGGCGGGCGACGGTGTCGAGTGTCGCGGTGGCGCACGAGGTGCAGGCGATGGGGGCGCGGGGGATCGCCTGCCTGAACTCGCGCGACCGCAATCTGCTCGGCTTCCGGCGGGATCTGCTGACGGCCGCCGCGTACGGCGTGGAGCGGTTCCTGTTCGTGTACGGCGACAAGCCGACTTCGGGGAACAGGACCGGCGATCTGAACGTCCGGACGATGCTGGAGGAGGCGCGTGCGGCCACCGAGGATCCGGCGTTCGCGGGCGTCGCGCCGTTCCGGCTGGGGGTCGCCTCAGGTCTGCGGCCGCTGCCGTCGTTCAAGCAGTCCGCCGACTTCGTGTTCGCGCAGGTCGGCTACGACCTGGACGCCCTGCTGCGCTGGCGTGACTCGCTCACCACGCCCGCCAAGGTCTACGCGGGGGTCATGGTTCTGGCGAGCCCCGCGATGGCCGCGAACCTGGCCGCCGCGATCCCCGACATCACCATCCCCGCCTGCCTCGTTGACGCGGTCGCCGCCGATCCGGACGCCGGGGTCCACGCCGCGCACGCCCAGGTGCTGGCGCTCCGCGACTCTGGCGCCTTCGACGGCGTCCACCTCATCCCCGTCAGCCGCTACCGCCGCCTCGCCGCCCTCCTCGAACCCGACTTCGGCTAGGGCTCCAGGGCGGGCGGGGCGGTCAACCCGTCAGAGGGAGGGACTGCTGGGTGGAGATGCCGAGGGTGTCCTCGACGAGGGCGATGAAGATGCCCACGTCGTGGAGGAGGTCGTCGGCCTCGGAGGGGGTGACGGCGTTGGGGAGGCCGGCTTCGGCGGCGGCGCGCTTGTCGGCTCCGGCGGCGAAGAAGGCGGCCCACTCCGAGAGCAGGGGTTCGGCGGCGGTGAGCCGGGCCCAAGCCGTCAGCGGCTTGCCTCGGCGCGGAGTCTGCCGGGCGGATTCGCGGACGGCCAGGACGGCGGCGGCCGCGCGGAGCGCCGCGACATGGGCGGTGGCGTAACGGACCCCGGGGTGGGTGGAGTCGGTGGCGTCGGCGAGGAGCTGACGGGAGACGCGCAGCGCGCTCTGTGCCGTCGGGGCGGCGCGCCTGGTGGGAGTGGGGGTGGGGGGCATGGGGTGCACGGTCATAGCTGGCCTCCTTATGGCCAAGCGGGGCCGGCTGGCTCCACCTGGGACGAACCTCGCGTTCGCTCCCGGGGTGACCGACCCGGGCAAAGGGCTTCCCCTCCCCCTGCCCGGGCCGGAGCGAGTTGGCGGATTGCGCTGCCTCCAGCTCGCCTTTGTGCCCGAGATGCGGGCCGCGAGTCCCGCACCATGTCGAACACCGGTTCGACATGTCCCCAGTAAACCTGACGCCACTTCATTCGTCAACGTGTTCGATCGACGTGTCGCAGCCCCAGCTCAACCGGGTACTACGAGTAGAACAAACGGGTCTGACAAAACCGCGTCGGGAAGGTACGGGCGGCTGTCCGGACAGCGATCGGGGTGGTCGAAAACCCCTCCCTCGTGGCGATCTCGGCGCGCTAGGGTCGGTTCATGCATGTGAACGCCGAGGCCGTCGCCGTGGTGCTGGCCGAGCTCGGAGCGTCCGGGAAGATCGTGGAGCTGCCGGATTCGGCGCGGACCGCGCAGGAGGCCGCCGACCAGCTCGGCTGCCCGGTCGGGGCGATCGCCAACAGCCTCGTCTTCGCCGCCGACGGGGTTCCTCTGCTGGTCCTGACGAGCGGCGCCCACCGCGTCGACACCCAGCTCGTCGCGGCGATCGTCGGGGCGAGCGAGGTCAAGCGGGCCACTCCGGAGTTCGTCCGTGAGGCCACGGGCCAGCCGATCGGCGGGGTCGCGCCGCTCGGCCATCCGGCTCCGCTGCGGACCCTGGTCGATGTGTGGCTCGCCCGCCATGACGTCGTGTGGGCGGCGGCCGGCCACCCCCACACTGTTTTCCCGACCAGCTATGACGAGCTGCTGCGGCTCACCGAGGGGACCGCCGCCGAGGTCGGCTGACGGTGCCGCTCGCTAGAGTCGGCGGTATGGAGATCTGGCACAACCCGCGGTGCTCGAAGTCGCGCACCGCCAAGACCGCTCTGGACGAGGCGGGCGTCGCCTACACCGAACGCCGCTACCTGGAGGACGCTCCGACCGCCGCGGAGATCGAGGCCGTCCTGGTCAAGCTGGGCGTGGAGCCGTGGGACATCACCCGGATGGCCGAGCCCGCCGCCAAGGAGCTCGACCTGAAGAACGCGCCCCGCGACCGGGCCGCGTGGATCGCGGTGCTCGCCGCGCATCCCTCGCTCCTCCAACGCCCGATCGTCATCACCGACGACGGCCGCGCCTACATCGCCCGCGACGAGGAATCCCTCACCGAAGCCCTCACCAGCGATCAAGCCGGGTAGCGCACCGCACCTACGTTGAGGGGACGCGTGGACAGTCCACTGGGGTTCGGGTGGGATCAGGCGAACATCGCTGAGACGTTGCGCGCGATAGGCACGCATTCCGTGGAACGGGTCGCTTGGTGGTATCGGCGGTCGATGCCGGAGTTCGTCTGGGACGCCGCGCAGTTGGAGGGCAATCCGTTCACCTATCCCGAAGTGCAGACCCTCATGGACGGCGTGACGGTCGGCGGCCGCAAGGTCAGCGACGAGCGGCAGGTCCTGGCGCTCGCGGACTCCTTCCGAGAGCTCCTCGAACTCGTCACGGGCGACAGGTTCTCGCTGGACAAGCCCGTATCCGATCGCCTGCACGCGAGCACCACGCGGGACAAGTCACCCGAATCGGGTGCTTTCCGCGGTGAGGGGGCCGTTCTCCTGACGCCGGGTGTGAGTTCGGGCGAGCGCGGTCGCTACCTGCCGCCGCCGACCGAGCCGGGCGGCGGGAATCTACAGGCACTGCACGCGGAGGGCGTCGGGTGGTTGCTGGAAGAGATCGATGACGTCGCGGAGCGAGCGATCGCCTATTTTCTGTTCGCCGCGCTCAGCCAGTTCTATTTCGACGGCAACAAGCGCACTGGCCGGTCGATGATGAACGGCCATCTGATGGCTCATGGGATCGACGCCATCAGTGTTCCCGCAGGTCGGCGTCAGGAGTTCAACACGCTCATGGCCGACTTCTACCTGAGCCGTGACGCGACGCCGATGTTCGCGTTCCTGCTCTCCTGCCACCCCGAATTCGCCGGGTACTGAGCGGTGACGACGGCGGGGCGTCGCCTTGATGGTGACGGCAGGCCGGTCGACAGCTTGGGGCGTCATGGTGGAGTACGGGCCGGCCGCGTCGCGGGCGCGCAGGGAACGCGTCACCGTGCAATGGGTCGTACAGTCGCTGACTCGGCTCTACGGGGCGGGTCTGCTCGACCTCGGTGAAGGAACGGGGTTCCGCAGCGGCCGTGCCTTCGTGCAGACGCGCCAATTCTGGTTGCATCGGCAGAGCGAGCACGATGCCGCCGCGCGGCGGGCGAGCCACGATGGAGTCGTGTTCGGGCTGGTGGTACGCGCCTTGCTCCGGGCCTACGGCGAAGGCGAGATCGATCTGGTCGTCGTGGCGAGGGATCGCCGGGGGGCGGCGGATGCACGGCGAGTTCGACCCAGGTGATCTCGGAACGGGGAGGGTCATCGGTCGTTCTGGTGGACTTTGTCGGCGGCGGGCTGGGCGGCCACCCAGGCGAGGACCTTGGTTTTGGGGCCCTCGTAGCGGGTGATGCCTGTTGTCGCTCCGGTGGTGTCGGGGGTGGGGAAGTCGTCGACCCAGGTTGCCTCCCAGGTCGCGGTGTCGGGGTCGTCCGCTAGTTCGGCGACGCCGTACCAGATGGTGCCGTGGGCGGGGCGCGGCGTCCCGTGGATTTGGTCGGGGACGCCCTCTCCGGTGATGGCCGGGTCGTCATCGGGGAGGTAGCGGCGTGGCATACGGGCGTCCATGCTGCGATTTTCCCTGGCTGGGGGGGGCGCGAGCGGGGCGGGCTCGCCGATCGATGGGCTTGGCTTGAGCCCTCTTCGTTCGCGCGGGGGTTCAGTTGGCCCTGTCGACGGGGGTTCCGGCCCTGCGGAGGGCAGCGGCGAACTCTACGGGTTGGGACGTGCCGATGGTGTAGGTGGTGCCTGAGGTGGTTTCCAGGCGGATGGCGGGGCCTGGGCGGAGAATGAGGGCGCGGCGTTTGCCGGGTTTGATGCGGTAGCCGTAGCCGCCGAACTCCAGGGGGCGGGCCGTGGTGCGGACGGCGCGGGCCACGGAGGTGAGGGGGATCGTCTTCTTCCAGAAAGGGACGATCGCGATCCGTACGGCGGTGCGGCGCACGGACACGGAGCCGTAGGTGAACAACGTCGCCGCCAGCGAACCGACGCTCACCACGGTGGCCAGCGCCTTGCTGAGGCCGGGTGCGTCCTCGGTGAACACGCCCCACAGCACCGGCACCAGGACCGCGAGCAGCAGGACGGAGAGGAGCGCGGTCAGCCAGACCGGCGGCCGCGTCCGCTCCCGGAAGAGTTCCGGACCGTCCGTCACAGCACTTCCCTCTTCCCTACCGGACGGCCTCGGCCAGCGCCGCGAAAGCGGTCCGCCGCAACGCCAGCATCCCGACCGCCGGGTTCTTCGAATCCCGCACGAGCACCCGCCCCGACGATCCCGCCACCTCAACGCAGTCCGCGCCGCCTTGCGCGCTGTAGCTGCTCTTTCGCCAGCGGACCGCGATGGACTCGGGCTCTCGGGTCATGAAAATGCCTCCCTCGCGCAACTGATCATCTGCAGCGAGGTTTCGCGACGCGCTGCTTCACACATGACTTGATCGAACAGCATCTTGTTCTCGTCCACAACAAGCGGTGAGCTGATCACCTGACCGACTCCCGGCCCCTCCTGGTAGACGACCTCGGTCAGGTCGGGAAGCGTGAGGATCCAGAACGAACCGAGCATCCCGCCGTAGGCGACGACGTCGAATGGCTGAACCCGCAGCTCGTGACGGCTGCCGTCAACGAATTCGAGCAAGGCGTCCAATTGCCTGGCCATGACTCTCCGGCCTCCGACCGGGCGGCGCAGGACCGCTTCATCAATGATCCAGAGAAACGAGATAGGTGGCGCTTCCCGGGTGAGGAGTGAGCGCCGTTCGTCGAGCGCGGCCAGGCGCGCCTCCACCACCTCGGGCTTCAGCCCCCGCTCCATGATGGCTCGCGCGTAGTCATCGGTTTGGAGCGGGCCGGGAACGAGATGTCCGTGGAAGCTGCGGCTGCGGCGCGCTTGGGCTTCGAGTTCGGCGAACGCGGGGAAACCTGGAAGATGAACGGCATCCCGCCGAGCGGCCCTGAGTCGCAGGCATTGCCGTTCGAACGAACCTGGCAGCTTGAAGAAGGTGTCAAGGTCTCTCGCGAAGGAGAGCGACGGATCCTTCTCACCGTTCTCCACCTGCCCGACCCACTGGCCGGTGCATCCGAGCGCTTCGCCCAGCTTGAGCTGCGAGAGCCCCGCCGCGTCGCGCAAATGGCGGAGTTCGTCGGCGAAGGCGCGCTTCAGGGGGTGAATGTCGTCTTTGTCCACCGGCATGGGGGGCTCCCGGGGGTTCGTGGCGATTCTGTCGCCCAGCGTAGTTCTTGCTGGTGACAGAAGTCGGGAGGTTGCGGAAGGACATTCGTGGCAGACGTGTGCGCAACGCCTGTGGTACACAAGTCAGGAGAGGTGTCCTTATGTGAGGAGCGCCGATGGGGACCATGCGCACCCTGGCCAATCGAGACGCGAACTTCCGGGGGATCGACACTGACGCGCTCGCCCACCTCATCCAGCAGATGCGGACCGCTTCCGCGAGCATCGAGCAATGGCTGTCAGCCCACCCAGCTCCGCCCGGAGTATCGGGAACGGGATATCGCCAGGCGGTGGCCGCGCAACGGTGGATCGAGGACCAGATCGGGATGCTGACGCGGCGGCGGATCTATGCGCTGACGCATCAGGACAACCCCGATATCGTCGCGGCGGCTCCGCCCGTCAAGTCGAAGCCGGTGCCGACGTTCAAAGAGGCATCCATCCCGCCGAGCGAACTGGGCATCCCTGCGGAATCCGACCTCAACGTCAACGAACAGGGCCAGTTCCAGGACGTGGGCACGGCCACCTCGACGGGCTCCGCCGACGCCACCGCCATCCGCCGGGCCGTGGAGGCCAAGGAGCCGATCCCGAACGAGGTCTGGCAGCGCATCCAGGCACACGCGAAGGACCCGAACTACGCGGCGGCGCTGTACGCGCGGCTCGGTCCCGAAGGCACCGCACGGCTGATCGACGCCGCCCAAGGCGACAAGGCCCGGCTCGAAGCCCTCATCACGTCGCTGACCATCGCCGACAACAAGGTGCGTTTCGACAATGCCTGGCTTGCTTCCGTCCTCGCCGAGGCGGACAGGCTCGGCGCGGGTTCGACGGCACGGGAGATCTTCAGCGCCACTCCCCTGGCTCCGCGCATCGATGATTCGATCAACGTCGTTCCGGCCAGCCTCATCACGTCAAGGGCCGTCTGATGCCCAACACACCGCCTCCCCCGGGCAGCCTCCCGCAGCCGATGGACGCGACGACCCTCCCGCCCGGCCATGTCGCGAACCCCGCGTATCGTGCGCTCTTCCAGGCTTACGCTGCCGCGTTCGGCAGCATCGACGAGGTACGCGACGCGCTCGACCCGCCGTCGAGGACGCTCAACGTCACCGACGCTTGGCTAGGCCCCGAAGCGCGAGCGTGGAGCGGCGAGCTCACGACCCAGCAGGGAAATCTGGGGCGGGCGTCGGACCAGATCCTCTGGGACATCTACGACCGTTTGTCCGCCACGCAACGAAGTCTTCCGGTGAATTGACCAAAGGTGAGCGTGCGGTCGTAGGCTCAGCCGGGTGAGAGAGCCGAACCTCCGCCAGATCGATGTCCGTGCGTTCCGACGGCATCTGAACGGGATGCTGGACGTCTACATCGCCGCGATGGAGCCGCCCGCGGACCAGTTGCCCGGCCGCCACACGATCATGCACAAGCACTCGACGTACCCGGGATTCCGCGCCTTCGTGGTCGAACGGCGCCGCACCCTCGGCACGACCATCGCCGGTTTCATCTACGGCTTCCACGGCGCTCCAGGGCAGTGGTGGCATGACGTCGTCGCCGGTGAACTGTCCCGGCGCGACGGCCGGGAGCACGCCAAACACTGGCTCTCCGACACCTTCGAGGTCGCGGAACTCCACGTCCACCCCGCCTTCCAAGGGCAGGGCCTGGGCCGCAAACTCCTCACGACCCTCTGCGCCGGACGCGAGGAACGCACCGTCGTCCTCTCGACGCTCGACCTGCGCCCCGACACCCCGGCGCGGAACCTCTACCGGTCCGAAGGGTTCACCGACCTGCTCAGCCAGTACGAGTTCCCCGGCGGCGGCCCGCCCTACGCGGTCATGGGCGCGCCGCTGCCGCTGAGCCGCGAACGCGAACCGTCACGCCAGACCGGCTGACGGCCCTACGCCAGCCCATCGCCAGCCCTTCGCCAGCCGTTCGTCCGGCGCTTCAGACGCGGGCGGCCTTCGCGCCGAGCAGCCCGTAGACCTCGCGCGTGGCCGTCGAACGGTTCATGGTGATGAAGTGGATGCCCGGGGCCCCGTTCTCCAGGAGTTCCTGGCAGAGCTCGGCGCAGTGCTCGATGCCGAAGCGGCGCACGTCCTCCGGGTCGCCGGCCAGCGCGTGGAACCGCTCGGCGAGCGCGGCGGGGAACGGCGCACCGGAGAGCTGCGTGGAACGGTCGATGGTGCTGAGCTGGGTGACCGGCATGATGCCGGGCAGGATCGGCACGTCGCAGCCGAGCGCGGCGACCCTGTCCCGCAGCTTGAAGTAGTCCTCGGCCTGGAAGAACATCTGGGTGATCGCGTAGTCGGCTCCGGCCCGGCACTTCTGGACGAACCGGGCAGTGTCGCTCTCGATGTCAGGCGACCGCGGGTGCTTGTACGGGAACGCCGCGACCCCCACCGAGAAGTCACCGCACGACTTGATCAGCGCGACCAGCTCGTCCGCGTACTCCAGGCCCTTCTCGTGCTTGATCCACTCACCCATCGGGTTGCCGGGCGGGTCGCCGCGCAAGGCCAGGATGTTGTTGACGCCCACCGAGGCGAACCGGCCGATGAGCTGCCGCAGCTCGCTCACCGAATGGTCCACCGCTGTGAAATGCGCCACAGGGGTGAGGGTGGTGTCGGTGGCGACCCGCTCCACGATGTCGACCGTGGTGTCGCGGGTGGACCCCCCCGCTCCGTAGGTCACGGAGACGAAGGTCGGGTGAAGCGCCTCCAACTCACGGATGCTGCGCCAGAGATTCGCGGCCCCCTGCTCGGTCTTCGGCGGGAAGAACTCAAAGGAAAAGGACTTCTCGCCGGAAGCCAGCAGCTCATTGATCAGGGGGCGCTCGACGCTCATGGCAGTAGGCTACCGCCAGGGTCGGCTTGTGAACTTTCGTCCAGTCCGGGCTAGTCTGATCACCATGTCATCGAGCCGTGTCCGTAAAGAGGTCGATGAGGCGCTTTATGCGTTCGTCGATCGGCAGCGCCCTGGTCTGCTCGCCATCAGCGACGACCTCGCGCCGATGCTTTCGGCTCTGGACCTCCTGCTGTCGGGCGGCAAGCGGCTGCGGCCCGCCTTCTGCTACTGGGGCTGGCGCGCGCTCGGCGGCGCCGACGGCCCGGACATCATCGCGGCGGCCGCCTCACTCGAACTGCTCCAGGCGAGCGCGCTGATCCACGACGACGTCATGGACGGCAGCGACACCCGGCGCGGGCAGCCGTCCGTCCACCGCAGGTTCGAGGCGCTGCACGCCACCGAAGGCTGGACCGGGGTCAGCGGCCCGTTCGGCACGGGCGCCGCGATCCTCCTCGGAGATCTGACCCTGGCCTGGTCGGGCGAGATGTTCGACACCAGCGGACTCACCGAGGACGTGCTCGCGCCCGGCCGTCCCCTCTACGACATCATGCGCACCGAAGTGATGTGCGGGCAGTACCTCGACATGCTGGAGCAGGCGCGCGGGACGGGGAACGTCGAATCCGCGCTGCGCGTCGTGAAGTACAAGAGCGCGAAGTACACGATCGAACGGCCGCTGCATCTGGGCGCCGCGATGGCCGGTGCGTCCCAGCGCGACCTTGACGCGCTCTCCGCCTACGGGCTGCCCCTGGGAGCCGCGTTCCAGCTCAGGGACGACGTGCTCGGCGTCTTCGGCGACCCGGCCGAGACCGGCAAGCCCGCAGGCGACGACCTGCGCGAAGGCAAGCGCACCGTGCTGATCGCGCTCGCGCAGGAACGCGCCACCAGCGCGCAGAACGACACGCTGCGCCGCCTGCTCGGCGACCCCGCCCTCGACCTCGCAGGTGTCGAAGAACTGCGGGCGATCCTCATCGACACCGACGCCCTCACCGGCTGCGAAACGATGATCGACGAGTTCGCCCAGCAGTCCCACGCCGCGCTCGCCGCCATGACGATCACCGACGAGGCCCGCTCCGCGCTCAGCCAGCTCGCCGTAGCCGCCACCGCCCGCCGCGTCTGACGATCACGTCACCGCTTAAGCGAGCCGAGAACGTCATGCAGCGCGGTCTGGGCTGTACTGGTCGCGCCGTCAGCCCGGCCACGAGCGCCATCCACGCTGTAGATGAGCGTGACGAGGACGTTCGCAGATCTCGCCACCATCAGAACCCTGACGCCTGATCCCGTCACCTTCACGGTGCGGAACGCCTCGTCGCCGAGCCCGCTCAACGTCTGCGGCCGCTCGGCAGACGGACCCGTACTCACCAGGGGCTTGCGAATCAGGTCATAGGCGATCTTGCAGTCTCCGACCGGGTCGGCCGAATCCCGATGGTCCGTGACTTCGAGTTCGACGTAGCGGTAGGGGCTGCCGGGCGCGGCCGCGTAGGCGCAGTGGCTTTTACGTCGCGCGCCCTCCACGGCGACTCGCTTGGGGATGAGCTGATTCAAAGTTGCGGGTGCGAGCAACCTGCAGGCTTCTGGGACGTCTCTGATTTGTTCAAGTGCTGTTGTCGGCGTTGAGGTCGGCGCGGCCAAGTGGGTCTGCGGGGGAGGTAGCTCGGTATGGGGGCGCAGGTAGTAGGCGGTGGCGGCGAGGGCCGTGACGGTGATGGCGGCGGCCAGGGCCAGGCGGGCGCGGCGGCGCTGGA
>NZ_BAAGZI010000160.1:0-12202 GCF_054778695.1 Actinocorallia lasiicapitis | reverse complement strand
GCGCTGTCGGGCCATCCCGCCGCCGTCGTCGTCCCGCTGCTGCTCGCCGCCGATCCCGCGTTCGAGATCCCGCTGCGCGCGGGCCTCGCGGAGCTGCCGGTGCTGGTGGCCGAGGCCCTCGGCCCGCACCCGGTGCTCGCCGGGGCCCTGCATCTGCGGCTGGCCGAGGTGAACCTGGCCCGTGCGGACCGGATCCGGATGATGAGCATGGTGACGTCCGCCGACGGTGTCGTGCTGGCCGCGCGGAATCCGGGCGAAGGCATCGAAGTGACGGCCGTCCTGCTCGCCTCTCGTCTCGCCGTCCCCGTCGTCACCGCCGAGTTCGGTGATCCGGCGGCCCTCGCCAACGCGGCGGCCGAGCTGAAGGGGATGGGCGCCCACCGCATAGCCCTGTCCCCGTACGTGCTCGACGCCGATCCCGACGAGATCGCCATCGCCGCCGCGGCGGCGGGCGCCGAGTCCGCCCCGGCCCTCGGCGGCCATCCGTCCGTGGCCAACCTGGCCGTTCTCCGCTACGTGGAGGCCCTGGAGGCCACCTACACGGAAGAGTGACCAGATCGTGAACAGACGGAAGGGGCGGCCGTACGGCCGCCCCTTTCGCTTCGTCAGGTTCAGATCGTGAGGAGATCGCTGAGTTCGTCCTCGACGTCCTGGGAGGCGACGAACATGAGCTCGTCGCCCGCTTCGAGGGTGTCGTCGGCGGTGGGCACCAGGACGCGGCCTTCGCGGAGGATCGCGACGAGGGCCGTGTCGCGGGGCCAGGCGACGGAGCCGACGCGCTGCCCGTTGAGCGGGGCGTCCTCGGGCAGGGTCAGTTCGACGAGGTTCGCGTCGCCCTGACGGAAGGTCATCAGCCGGACCAGGTCGCCGACGCTGACGGCCTCCTCGACGAGCGCCGACAGCAGGCGCGGGGTCGACACGGCGACGTCCACGCCCCAGGACTCGTTGAACAGCCACTCGTTCTTCGGATGGTTGATCCGGGCCACCACGCGCGGCACCCCGTACTCGGTCTTGGCCAGCAGCGACACCACCAGGTTGACCTTGTCGTCGCCGGAGGACGCCACGACGACCTGGCAGCGTTCCAGGGCGGCGTCGTCCAGCGAGGAGATCTCGCAGGCGTCGGCCAGCAGCCATTCGGCGCGCGGCACCATCTCGACCTTGATCGCCTTGGGATCCTTGTCGATCAGGAGGACCTCATGGCCGTTCTCCAGCAGCTCCTGGGCGATGGACCGGCCGACGGCGCCCGCTCCCGCGATCGCTACCCGCATGTCACTCGCCTTCCTGGACGCGCTTGGCCAGCGCCTTGGTGATCCGCTCAAGGTCGTTGGCCTTGGACATGACGTGGACGACGTCGCCGTCCTGGATGACGGTGTCGCCCTTGGGGACGAACGCCTCGCCGAGCCGGTTCAGGAACGCCACCCGGGTGTCGGCGGCCGCCTCGAGCTGGGAGACCTTCGCGCCGATCCAGGCGGAGTCGGTCTGGACCTCGGCGAGCTTGACCTCGCCGGTGGGGTCGCGCCACAGCGGGAGCGCTCCGTCGGGCAGGAGCCGGCGGAGCATCTGCTCGGCCGTCCAGCGGACGGTGGCGACGGTGGGGATGCCCAGACGCTGGTAGACCTCGGCGCGGCGGGAGTCGTAGATGCGGGCCACGACGTTCTCGACGCCGAAGGTCTCGCGCGCCACACGGGCGGAGATGATGTTGGAGTTGTCTCCGCTGGAGACCGCGACGAAGGCGGACGCCTTCTCGATCTGCGCCTCCACCAGGACGTCACGGTCGAAACCGATCCCGATGACCCGCCGGCCCCTGAACCCGCCGCGCAACCGGCGGAACGCCTCGGGGTTCTGGTCGATGATGGCGACCGAGTGGCCCTTGTCCTCCAGGATATGGGCCAGGGTCGAGCCGACCCGGCCGCAACCCATGATGACGATATGCACGACCCGTCCCGTTTCCTAGATCACGAATTTCGGTTGGCTTAACGGGACAGTATCAACCTACCGTTAGAGTCTTGCCCCGTGTCGAAGGTTCCGGACGTAGCCAAACGCGTCCTTCTCGGCCGGGCGCTGCGCAGCACCCAGGCCAATGAGCAACTGCTGCCCAAACGGATCGCGCTCCCGGTCTTCGCCAGTGACGCGCTGTCCTCCGTGGCCTATGCCCCACAGGAGATCCTGATCACGCTCGGCATCGCCGGGCTGGCGGGGTACGCCTACACGCCCTGGGTCGCCGGGGCCGTCATCGTGATCCTGCTGGTCGTGGTCGCGTCCTACCGGCAGAACGTCCGGGCCTACCAGAGCGGCGGCGGCGACTTCGAGGTCGCCACGGTCAACCTGGGGAGCAACTGGGGGCTGGTGGTGGCCAGCGCCCTGCTGGTCGACTACGTGCTGACGGTCGCCGTCTCGGTGTCCTCCGCGGTCGAGAACCTGGGGGCGTTCACCCACCTCATCGACACGCACAAGGTCATCTTCGCGCTGCTGATCGTCGCGGTGCTGACGGTGCTCAACCTGCGCGGACTGAAGGAGTCGGGGATCGCCTTCGCGATCCCGACCTACCTGTTCATGTTCGGCATCTTCGCGATGATGCTCTGGGGCTTCTCCCGGCTGACGTTCGGCGCCCATCTGGAGGCCGAGACCGCGAACCTGGAGGTCCACGGCACCTCCGCGGGGCTCACCGGGTTCGCGCTGATCTTCCTGCTGCTGCGGGCGTTCGCGTCCGGCTGCGCGGCGCTGACCGGTGTCGAGGCGATCTCCAACGGGGTTCCCGCGTTCCGCAAGCCCAAGGGCCAGAACGCCGCGACCACCCTGCTGATGCTGGGCGTCGTGGCCGTCACGATGTTCGGCGGCGTGACCGCGCTCGCCTACGTCACCGACGCCAAGTTCGCCGACCCCACCCTGGGCAGCGAGCTGATCGACCCGGCGACCGGCGCCGACGTCTCGGAGTCGCAGAACACGGTCATCGCGCAGGTCGCCAAGGCCGTCTTCAGCAACTTCACGCCGATGTACGCCTTCGTCACCACGATGACGGCGCTGATCCTCATCCTGGCCGCGAACACCGCCTACAACGGCTTCCCCGTGCTCGGCTCGGTCCTCGCCCAGAACCGCTACCTGCCGCGCCAGCTCCACACCCGCGGCGACCGGCTCGCCTTCTCCAACGGCATCCTCATGCTGGCGGGGGCGGCCGGGCTGCTGATCTGGGCGTTCAAGGCCGACGTCACCAAGCTGATCCAGCTCTACATCGTCGGGGTGTTCGTGTCGTTCACGATCAGCCAGACCGGCATGGTGCGGCACTGGAACCGGCTGCTGAGCACCGAGGTCGAACCGGCCAAGCGCCGGCAGATGAAGATCTCCCGGGCGATCAACACCGTCGGCCTGGTGATCACCGGGATCGTGCTGGTGATCGTGCTGATCACCAAGTTCACCCACGGCGCCTACATCGTCTGCATCGCGATGCCCGTGCTGTTCCTGATCATGCGGGGGGTCAGGGCGCACTACGACCGGATCGCCCGGGAGCTGGAGCCGGGCGACGAGGAGTACGCGCTGCCCGCGCGGAACCACGCGATCGTCCTCGTCTCCAAGATCCACAAGCCGACGCTGCGGGCCCTGGCCTACGCGCGGGCCACCCGGCCGTCCACGCTGGAGGCGATCACCGTCTCGGTCGACACCGAGGAGGCCGCCCGGCTCCAGGACGAGTGGGACGCCCGCGACCTGCCCGTCCCGCTCAAGATCCTCGACTCCCCCTACCGGGAGATCACCAAGCCGGTTCTGGACTATGTGAAAAATGTCCGGCGGCGCAGCCCCCGCGACGTCGTCACCGTTTTCATCCCCGAGTACGTGGTCGGCCACTGGTGGGAGCACATCCTGCACAACCAGTCCGCACTGCGGCTCAAGGGCCGGCTGCTGTTCCAGCCGGGCGTCATGGTCACGAGCGTGCCGTGGCAGCTCGACTCGTCCGAAAGGCTGAAAGAACGGGCCGAGCCGCCCGCTCCCGGCGCCTATCGCCGAGCCTACGACCACGAGGCCGGTAAGATAGCGGAACGTGACTGATTCCGATCTCCTTGAACTGGAAGTCGGCCCCGTGGGGCATGGCGGCTTCTGCGTGGCCCGGCACGAAGGGCAGGTCGTCTTCGTGCGGCACGCCCTCCCCGGCGAGACCGTCCGGGCGCGCGTGACCGAGGAGACGAAGAACTTTCTCCGGGCCGACGCCGTCGAGATCCTCAAGGCCTCCCCCGACCGGCGCGAAGCGCCCTGCGAGTTCTCCGGGCCCGGCCGCTGCGGCGGCTGCGACTGGCAGCACGTGACCCCCGAAGGCCAGCGCCGGCTCAAGGCCGCCGTGGTCGAGGAGCAGCTCAAGCGCCTCGCCGGCATCGACAGGCCCGTGCACGTCGAGGAGGTGCCGGTACCCGTCCTGTACACCGAGGACGGCGAGCCGATCGCCTCCCCGCCCGGCCTGGGCTGGCGCACCCGCGTCCAGTTCGCGGTCGGCCCCGAGGGCGGCGTGGGGCTGCGCAAGAGCCGCTCCCACGACATCGAGTACCTCGACCGCTGCCTGATCGCCCACCCGGGCACCGAGCAGATCGGCGTGGAGCGGCAGCTCTGGCGGAACGCCTCGGGCGTCGAGGCCATCGTGTCCGCGGGCACCGGCGACCGGCTCGTGGTGATCTCGCAGCCCAAGGGGCGGAACAACAAGCCCGTCCGGGTGCCCGAGCTGGACGTGCCCGTCCGGATCGTCAAGCCCGAACGTCCCGAGCGCTACAGCGCGCCCCAGCCCGGCAAGCCCCCCGTCCGCAAGGCGATCACCCCGTTCGTCCGTGAGGAGGCCGCAGGACGGCTCTGGCAGGTCACCGGCAGCGGCTTCTGGCAGGTCCACCCCGGGGCCGCCGACACGCTCGTCAAGGCCGTCATGGACGCGTTGAAGCCCCAGCCGGGCGAGATCGCCCTCGACCTGTACTGCGGGGTCGGGCTGTTCGCGGGCGTCCTGGGCGAGCGGGTCGGCCGCGACGGCCTCGTCATCGGGGTCGAGACCGGCAACCAGGCCGTCAAGGACGCCAAGTTCAACCTCAAGGACCAGCCCTGGGTCAACATCGAGCAGGGCAAGGTCGAGGAGGTCCTGGCGGGCCTGGAGTTCGGCGAGGCCCGTCCGCAGCCCAAGGCCAACCCGCGGACGCAGAACAAGCGCGGCGCCGTCCAGGGCCACCGGGGCGGCTCCCGGGTCCGCGGCGCGGACATCACGGTCCTCGACCCGCCCCGCACCGGCGCGGGCGAGAAGGTCGTCGACGAGATCGCCCGCCGCACCAACCGCAAGATCGCCTATGTCTCGTGCGATCCGGCGACCCTGGCCCGCGACCTGAAGTACTTCTCCAACCGCGGCTGGGTCCTGGAGACCCTCCGGGCCTTCGACCTGTTCCCCAACACCTCTCATGTGGAGTGCGTCGCCTCGCTCGTCCGCGGCTGATCTCCCGCTTCCCCGAAGGCCCGCGCCACGGCGCGGGTCTTCGTGTTTCGGCGGGCCGTCCCGTGGAAGATCAACAGGGCGGAGGGGGCGGGGTATGGAACTGACGTTGATCGCGGTGCTCGGGGTGATCAGCATCGTCGCGGTCGCGGCGGTGTCGCGGCGGATCGGGGTGGCGGCGCCGCTCGCCCTGGTCGTGGTGGGGACGGTCCTGAGCTTCCTGCCCGGCGTGCCGCACATCGAGGTCGAGCCGGAACTCGTGCTGACCGTGGTGCTGCCGCCCCTGCTGTACGCCTCCGCCGTCCACATGCCCGCCAACGACTTCCGGCGCGACTTCAAGGCGATCTTCCGGCTGGCCGTGCTGCTGGTGCTGGCCACCACGCTCTGCGCGGGCTACATGTTCGCCTGGCTGCTGCCCGGGCTCGGCCTCGCCGCCGCCTTCGCGCTCGGCGCGATCATCAGCCCGACCGACGCGGTCGCCGCCACCTCGATCGGCAAGCGGCTCGGGCTGCCGTCCCGGCTGATGACCATCCTGGAGGGCGAAGGGCTGGTCAACGACGCGTCCTCCCTGGTGCTGCTGGGCTCGGCGATCGCCGCGATGAGCTCGACCGTCCATCTGTGGCAGGTCGGGCTCGACTTCGTGCTCTCGGTGATCGTCGCGACGGTCATCGGGATCGTGGTCGGGCTGCTCACGGTCGTCGTGCGGGGACGGCTCACCGACACCGTGCTCAACACGGCCGTCTCGTTCGTGGTGCCGTTCCTGGCGTTCCTGCCGGCCGAGGAGCTGGGGGCGTCGGGGGTGCTGGCGGTGGTGGTGACCGGTCTGGTCAGCGGCCATCTCAGCCCCCGGTTCCTGCGCGCCAGAGACCGGCTCACCGAGAACGTCAACTGGCAGACCGTGCAGTTCCTGCTGGAAAGCTCGATCTTCCTGCTGATGGGGCTCCAGCTCAGGACCCTGGTGGACAAGGCGCAGGACGACCCCCGGCTGAGCGTCACGGCGGCCGTCGGGATCGGGTTGCTGGCGTCGGCGCTGGTGATCGCCGTCCGGATGCTGTTCGTCGCGCCGCTGGTGGCCTCGCTCCGGCACGACGCCGACAAGGCCGAGGGCTTCCGGAACTTCCTGGACGATCTGGCCGACCGGCTCGGCAAGGGCGAGGAACTGCCGGCCAAGTTCCGCGCCACCGACAAGAAACGGTTCGAGCAGCGGCTGATCCGCCGCAAGGGCGACACCGAATTCATGATCAACGAGCGGTTCGGGTGGCGCGGCGGGGTGGTGATCGCCTGGTCGGGGATGCGCGGCGCGATCACGGTCGCCGCCGCGCAGACCCTCCCGGTCGACACCCCCTACCGGCCGCAGCTCCTGCTGATCGCGTTCGTGGTGGCCCTCACGACCCTGCTGCTCCAGGGCCTGACCCTGCCCCGGGTGATCGGCGCGCTCAAGGTGCCGGGCGACGACGCGGCCGCCGACCGCGAGTCCTACCTCGACCTGATGTCGGACCTGTCCGCACGGGCCTCCGACGTCCTGGACGACCCCGGCCTGAAGACCGCCGACGGCGCGCCCTACGACCCGGCCATCGTGGCGCGGGTCCGCGCGGAGACCACCGACCGGCGCACCCCGCCCAAGGACAGCCTCCCCGACGGCGTCGACCCCCGGGAGCAGTACCGCGAGCTGATGGTCACCGCGCTGGCCGCGGAGCAGGAGGAGCTTCTGGAGGTCCGCTCGGCGGGCGGCTACAACTCCCGCGTCCTCACCCACGCCCAGCAGGTGCTCGACACCGATCTGGCCCGCTTCCAGGACGCCGAGGGCTGACCTCGGGAGCCGTGCGGCGGTGGGCGGTCAGTGGTCGTCGTGGGAGAGCTTGTCCGCGGTCTCCTGCGGGGTCTCGGCCAGCGGGGTGCGGCCGCGGGTGAGGACCCAGAGCATGGCGGCGAAGGAGGCGACCTGGAGGGGCCAGCCCAGGACGATCTTGGAGGTGCCCAGCCAGCCGATGTGGTCGGACAGGTAGAGCGGGTACTGCACCAGGACCCGGACGGCACAGGGGACGATCATCAGCCAGGTGAGCTTGGAGCAGAGCCGGACGATCGCCGGATCCTGCCGCCAGGCCGTGGGATCCCCGGTGACCGAGCCGAGGATGAAGCCGACGACCGGCCAGCGGATGATGATCGAGAAGGTCATCGCGACCGCGTAGCCGGCGTTGTAGAGGATGCCCGGCAGGAACGCGTCGCCCGCGTTGCCCGAGCGCAGCGCGAACACCGCGGCGATGCCAATGCCGATCAGGCTGTTCAGGACGAACTGCACCGTCGACTTCTGGCTGATCCGGACGGCCAGCAGGATCAGCGCGATCCCGACGCCCGCGACCACGGACAGCCGCAGATTGTGGGTGATCATCCACCCGAGCGTGAAGGCGATGGTCGGGACGGCGCCCTCGACCACTCCGCGCGGACCGCCGAGAGCCTTGCTCAGCTGCTCCCGGACGACGGATTCGACCGTCCGTCGTGCTCTCTCGTCGGCGTTGATGGCGGCGGCCTCTGTCACGTAGTCCCTCGGAGCTCGTAGCGGGGGTTGAAGATGACCTTGCGTCCGTCCTGGACGGAGACCAGGCCCTCGGCGCTGAGCCGGCGGCCCGGCTCGATGCCCGCGATCCTACGGCGTCCGAGCCAGACCAGGCTGACCACGTCGCTGCCGTCGTACAGCTCGGCTTCCAGGGCGGGAGCCCCGCCACGCGGGCGCAGGGTCACCGTCCGTAGCGTACCCGCCACGTGGGCCCGCTGCCGACCCGAGCAGTTCTTGATCGGGGTGGCGCCCTCGGCGCCGGTGTCCTTCTGCAGCTCCTCGGCCTCGAGCTCCTCCTTGGAGGAGGCCAGGCGCCTCAGGAAGCGCCGCAACCCGCCCGTTTCGGTGGCCGTATCGTCCATGATTGCCACGGTACGCCATCGGCGAAGGCGGCGACTATGCGCGCGGGGTCAGTTCCGCCACACGCGTCATCGCGGCCCGTCCGGCCACCGCCACGACCAGGGCGAGGACCCCTCCGGCGGCCGCCCCGGCCAGCGAAGCACGCGTTCCGGAGTGGTCCTGGACGATTCCGGCCAGAGCGGACCCGGCGGCCACCCCGACGGTCATCGAGGCGATGATCCAGGCGAACGCCTCGGTGACGGTGCCGCGCGGCGCGAGCCCCTCGACCATCCCGAACGCGCAGGCCAGGGTAGGCGCGAGGAAGACCCCAGAGACGAAGGCCAGCAGCAGCATGACCGGCAGCGCCGGGGTCAGCATCAGCAGCGCGTAGCCCGCCGCGAGCCCCGCGAACAGCGGGGGCAGCTGCCGCTCGGCCGGACGCCCCCACCGCCTGGCCCCGTAGAACAGGCCGCCGCAGAGCGCCCCGACCGCGTTGACGGCCATCAGCCAGCCCGCCAGGGACGACCGGCCGAGCCCCTCGGCGTAGGCGACCATCGCGACGTTGAACACCCCGAGGCTGAGCCCGATGAAGCCGAGCGCCGCCAGCAGCACCAGCAGCCCTGGTGAGCGCAGCGGCCCCGCCCAGTCCCCCGAGTGCGGCGCCCCCTTCCACTCCCGCGACGGCTTCGAGGTGGCGACGATCAGCGCGCCCAGCAGCCCGAGGACGGCCGTCAGGTACAGCGGGGCGCTGTCGGAGACCAGCGCCGAGGCGATCACCAGCAGCGGGCCGAGCGTGAACAGCAGCTCCTGGGCGGAGGCGTCCATGGCGTAGGCGGCCCTGACCTGCGCCGGATCCTTGAGGACGGTCGGCCAGAGCGCCCGCAGCCCCGGCTCCAGCGGCGGTGTGAAGAACCCCGCGACGATCACCGCGATCATCGCGGGGGCCACGGAGTCCACGCCGAGCAGCGCGAAGGCCGCGAAGCCGAGCCCGGCCAGCACCGAGCTGGCCAGCAGCACCGGCGGCTGCCCGTACCGGTCCATCAGCCGGCCGAGCAGCGGCTGGCCCGCGACGGCGTCCGCGGCGACGGCGGCGAGCCCGCCCGCGAGGGCGTAGCTGCCGCCGTGCTCGCGGGTGAACCGCACGATCGCCAGGACGGCCATGCCGTTGGGCAGCCGGCCCAACAGGGTGCCGCCCAGCAGCCGCATCGCGTAGGGTGCGCGGAGCAATTCCCCGTAGACCCGCATGGCCCAGACCCCCTGTTTCTCGGACGTAATACGTATGACTAGACTCCGTCATACGTACGACTTCACGACATTCGGGACCTACTCTAGAGGGCGGAAGGAGACCGATGACGCCTGCAGGACCCTCCCCCGCTTCCCCGCCCACCAGTAAGGACGTGGCGGCCGAGGCCGGGGTCTCCCAGTCGACGGTCTCCATGGTCCTGTCCGGAAAGTGGCCGGGAAGAGTCTCGGCGGGCACCGCCCAGACCGTCCGGGAGGCCGCCGAACGGCTCGGCTACCGGCCGAATCCGGCCGCCCGCAACCTGCGGCTCGGCCGCACCCGGACCATCATGCTCGTGGTCCCCACCCTCATCGCGCCGTTCTTCGCGGCCGTCTACACCGGGGCGTCGCGGGTGGCCACCGAGGCCGGGTTCAGCCTGGTGGTGTTCCCCTGGCCGATCGTCTCCGACGGCACCTTCAAGGTCCCGCACGAGGCCATCGACGGGATGCTGGCCTCCTCGATGGCCGAGGAGTCGCTGATCGGCTCCCGACCCGTCCCGCTGGTCATGCTCGACTCCGACCCGGCGGGCGCGGCCCCGACCGTCAACTTCGACATCGAGGGCGCGATCGGTGATCTGACCGCCCATCTGACGTCGCTCGGCCACACCCGGATCGGCCATCTCGCGGCCGAGGTCGAGGCGTGGACCTTCCGCCGCCGCGCCGACGCCCTCGACGCGATCGTCGACGACGTGGTGCGGGTGCACGCCCCCGTCGCCATCTCCACCGGCTACGAGGCCGCCTACGAGCTGCTGTCGCGCCCCGACCGGCCGACCGCGCTGATCTGCGACGACGACACCCTCGCCGTCGGCGCGCACAAGGCGGCCGTCGCGCTGGGCCTCGAAGTGCCCACCCAGATCTCGATCACCGGCTTCGACGACCTGATGCTGGCCGAGGCGCTCGACCTGACCACGGTCCACCTGCCCGCCGAGGAGCTGGGCGCCCAGGCCATGACGGCCCTGCTGGATCTCCTGGAAGGCCGCTCCCCCGCCCGTCCGGTGCTCCCCGTCGAGATGATCGTGCGGCGCTCCACCGGCCGCCTCGCCGCTTCCTAGAAACCCGGCCAGAACGTCGAAGGGGGCCGATCCGGTGCGGATCGGCCCCCTTCGGCGGTTCAGGTCGGCGCCCTACCGGACCTCGGAGATCTCCGGGCCGCGGGTGTAGGGGTCGAACTCCTCGTCGGAGTCGTCGTCCTCGGCCTCCATGGCCTGCTGCGCGCCCTCGGGAAGCTTGAACTCCAGCAGCTCGCGCGGCGGCATCGGGTGGTCGCCCCGGTCCACGACGATCTGGGAGAACACGTCCTCCAGGACCTGCCACTGCTCTTCGTCCTCGACGGCCGCACCGGTCACCACGGCGCGCAGGAACCAGCGGGAGCCGTCCACGCCGATGAACTTGGCGGGCTGCCACGCGAAACCCTGCTCGATGATCTCGGCCGGGATCTGCTCGCGCATCTCCGGCGGCATCTGCTCGAGGACCTCGGGGGTCAGCGGCGCGGGGATCAAGGCGTGCAGCTCGGTGCCGAAGGGGCCCTCGGCCTCCTGGGTCTGGCCCTGGGCGTTCTCGGTGATCTCCTGGGCGGTCTCCTTGCGGATCTCGTCCCAGATGCCGGCGCGCTTGGGCGCGGCGAACGCCTGGAGCTGCATGGCCGACTCGCCGGTCACCACGGTCACCGCGACGATCCGGCCGTTGACCGGGTTGCCCTCGGCGTCGACCTCGGCGGCCTCAAGGTTGACCTGCACCTCGATACCGGGGCCGATCGGGACCTGGATGGAGCCGAAGTCGATCCGCTCGAGCTCAGGGAACTCGTCGGTGGCGGCGTCCCACGGGCCGGAGTCGCGGACCTCGGCAGCCTCAGACTCCTCGACCTCGACGGTCTGCGCCGCCGGCTCCTCTTCCTGACGACGACGTCCGAAAGCCACGTTGACTACTCCTTCTTCATGATGAGTGCGCAGGCTGAGCGTATCCCCCTGTAGAACCGAATCCGCCAGTTCCACGAGCGGAGGCGGGCAACTCAGCCACTTCCTTGAAGGTCGCGTGCTCGACACGTTGGATCACCAGCTGGGCGATGCGGTCGCCGCGGCGCAGTACGACGGTGTCCCTGAGGTCGGTGTTGAGGAGGGTCACCCTGATCTCACCCCGGTACCCGGCGTCGATGGTGCCGGGCGCGTTGACGAGTGTCACCCCCAACTTAGCCGCCAATCCCGACCTCGGGTGGACGAAGGCGGCGAAACCTTCGGGGAGCCCGATCGCCAGCCCCGTGGGTACCACGGCCCGCTCGCCGGGCGGCAGGACGACGTCCTGCGCGGCGTAGACGTCGGCGCCCGCGTCGCCGGGCAGCGCGTAGGACGGGGCGGGCAGCCCCTGGTCCAGCCGCTGGATCAACACCTCGGTCGTGTTCTGCATCGCGCGCCCCCGCTCGGAGAAAGTCCGCGGGAACCTTACCGCGACCGGACACGTCTGACCGGCATGATCGCGCTGACGCTGCTCTGGCCGGCCCTGCCGGCCGACCAGGCGTCGCTGCTCGCCCTCGCCCTGGCGGCCCTGCTGGTCGCGGGGCTGGCCGCCGTGCTGGCCTCCCGGCTCACCCT
>NZ_BAAGZI010000159.1:0-12219 GCF_054778695.1 Actinocorallia lasiicapitis | reverse complement strand
AGGCCGACCAGTTCGACGAGCTCGGCGCCCGTCCGGCAGCCGGTGCGGCCGCCGGGGAAGCCCAGCTCGGCGAGGACCTGGAAGGGACGCGCACCGGCCGCGTCCGACAGCGCGGCCACGCCCGCGGGGGAGTCGGCGTAGATCAGCAGCTCGAACTCGGGGTCGGTGTCGAGCTCGGCGGCGAGCGCCCGCAGCGCACGGCCGTCGAGGACCTGGTTGGCCAGGATGATCCGGCGGATCCCGAACCGCCGGTAGAGCAGCGCTTGGTGGGCGGTGGCGGCGGTGAACCCCCACGCGCCCGCCATCAGCTGCTCCTCCATGATGAGCGGGGCGAGGGTGGTCTTGGCGTGCGGCGCGTGCCGGAACCCGCGGGCCCGCAGGTACGCCGCGACGGTCTCGATGTTCTGCTCCAGCGCGCTGCGCCGCAGCACCAGGACCGGCCAGGTGAACGGTCCGTCGAACAGCGAGTGGCGGGCGGCGGCGAACGCCGCGTCGTCCTGCTCGTCGGTGACCAGCAATCCGGTGTCGCGCCAGGAAGTCATCAGTGGACTTTATCGGTAGCGGCGGCACGGGATTGACAGATGAGTGGGCGCTCACTCATGATGAGTGGGCACTCACTCAAGCCAAGGGGCAAGCCGATGAAGACGCTGACGGGTCCTGCCGAGAGGGCCTGCGCGGCCGTGGCCGTCCTGCTGCTGGCCGCAGGGGTCTTCCACCTCGGGGTCTTCGCCGTGGACGGCGGGCCGTGGACGGGTCCGGTGTCGTGGCGCAAACCCGCGACGTTCGGGCTGTCGTTCGGGCTCACCCTGCTGACCGTGCTCTGGCTCGCGCCCTACCTGCCGCTGAGCGGACGGGCCAGGGCGTGGCTGCTCGGGCTGTTCGCCGCCGACAGCGTCGTCGAGGTGTTCGGGATCACCCTGCAGGCCTGGCGGGGCGTGCCGTCCCACGTGAACATGGAGGGCGGGTTCAACTCGGGTGTGTCGATGATGCTGGCCGCGGGCGGCGGGCTGCTGATCGTCCTGCTGGGCTGGATGGCGGTCGCGGCGTTCCGGGGGAGCCCCGAGGCGGCGCCGTCGATGCGGCTGGCGCTGCGCGGCGGGTTCGCCTCGCTCCTGGTGGGGCTGGCCTCCGGGGCCGGGATGATCGCTCGGGGCGTCACCGAGGCGCGGACCGGCGACCAGCAGCGGGCCTACCACGATCTCGGCTTCCTCAAGGCCGTGCACGGGATCAGCCTGCACGGGGTGCTGGTGCTGCCCGCGCTGGCGTGGGTGCTGGCCCGGCTGGACCTGCCCGAACCACGGCGTACCGTGATCGTGCGGGTGGGCTGCGCCGCCTACGCCGCCGCGATCTTCGGGACGCTGGCCGTCTCCCTGATCGGGGCCGGCGGATAAATGGCAGGCCGATCGGTGGCCGCACTGCCTAAGGTGGCCCGTTGGAGTTCTAACCGAGGGGCGGAAATGGGTCACGTAGAGGTGGGGCATGTCAGTCATGTGCTCCCCGACGGCCGGGTGTTGCTGAACGACGTGTCGTTCCGGGTGGGTAACGGGGTGACCGCCGCGCTGGTCGGCCCGAACGGCGCCGGGAAGACGACGCTCATGCGGCTCGTCGCCGGTGACCTCACCGCCCAGGAGGGCACGGTCTCGCGCAGCGGCGGGCTGGGGGTGATGCGGCAGTTCGTCGGCAACATCCGCGACGCGATGGAGATTCGCGGGCTGCTGCTCAGCACCGCGCCGGAGCGGCTGCGCAAGGCGGGAGCGGCCGTCGAGGCGGCCGAGCTGGCGATGATGGAACGCGACGACGAACCGACCCAGATGCGGTACGCGAACGCCCTCGCCGAATGGGGCGACGCCGGCGGCTACGAGGCCGAGGTCGTCTGGGACGCCTGCTGCACGGCCGCGCTCGGCATGTCCTACGACGCCTGCTCCTTCCGCGACGTCAAGACCCTGTCGGGCGGCGAGCAGAAGCGCCTGGTCCTGGAGGCGCTGCTGCGCGGTCCCGAGGAGGTCCTGCTGCTGGACGAGCCGGACAACTATCTGGACGTCCCGGGGAAGCAGTGGCTCGAGGAGCAGCTCAAGGACACCCCGAAGACGGTCCTGCTGGTCTCGCACGACCGGGAGCTCCTGGCGCGGGCCGCCGAGCGGATCGTCACCGTGGAGTCGGGCCGGGTCTGGGTGCACGGCGGCGGATTCGGCGGCTACGCCGAGGCCCGCCGCGACCGCAACTCGCGCCTGGAGGAGCTGCGCCGCCGCTGGGACGAGGAGCACGCCAAGCTCAAGGAGCTGGTGCTGTCCCTCGGCCAGAAGGCCAAGTTCAACGAGGGCCTGGCCTCCCGCTACCAGGCCGCGCAGACCAGGCTGAAGAAGTTCCTCGAAGCGGGCCCGCCCGAGGCCCCGCCGCACGACCAGAACATCAAGATGCGGCTGCGCGGCGGCCGCACCGGCAAACGCGCCGTGATCTGCGAGGGCCTGGAGCTGACCGGGCTGATGAAGCCGTTCGACGCTGAGATCTGGTACGGCGAACGGGTCGGCGTCCTCGGCTCGAACGGCTCCGGCAAATCCCACTATCTGCGGCTGCTCGCGGCGGCGGGCGAGGTGCTGCCGCGCGGGGCCGCTCCGGCGGAGCCCGTCGCGCACACCGGGATCGGACGGCTCGGCGCGCGTGTCGTCCCCGGCCGGTTCGCCCAGACCCACGCCCGGCCCGACCTCGCCGGACGGACCCCGTGCGAGATCGTCATGACCGAGCACGCCCACTTCAAGAACGACGCGATGTCCGCGCTGGCCCGCTACGAACTCCAGCTCTGCGCCGAGCAGCCGTTCGACACCCTGTCGGGCGGCCAGCAGGCCCGGCTGCAGATCCTGCTGCTGGAGCTGGGCGGCGCGAATCTGCTGCTGCTCGACGAGCCGACCGACAACCTGGACCTGGCCAGCGCCGAAGCGCTGCAGGAAGGTCTTGAGTCGTTCGAGGGGACGGTGCTCGCGGTCACCCACGACCGCTGGTTCGCCCGTTCCCTGGACCGGTTCCTGGTCTTCGGCGCGGACGGCCGGGTCTATGAGTCGGCGACGCCCGTCTGGGACGAGGCGCGGGTGGCGCGGGACCGGTGAACGCCCGCCTCGATGCCGTCCAGCAGCCAGGCGAGCCCCTGCTCGAACCGCTCCTCGGGGCTGGGTTTCACCAGCTCGCCGGAGCGCAGCAGCGGACCGAGGCGCGGGAAGTCCCCGCCCTCGGTCATGGCCAGCAGGTACTGGTGCAGGTCGTTGCGGTGCTCGCCGCACGGGTTGTCGCCGTGGACGTCGGCGTCGGAGACCTCCCGCATCACACAGCCGATCATGTAGTGCGCGACCGCGCCGATCACCCGGACGGCCTCGGCGGGCTCCAGGCCCAGGCCGTCCAGGCTTTCGAGGGTCTGCTCGATATGGCGGAGCCGGTTGGGTCCCGGCGGCAGCCGCTTGGCGCCGATCAGCTCCAGGGTCCACGGGTGGCGCAGCAGCGCCGCCCGCTCCAGCCGGGTGATCATCGTGAGGGCGGCGCGCCAGTCGGCGGGCAGCTCGCCCTGGGGGACCAGGACCTCGGCGATCACCTCGTCGGCCATCAGGTCGAGCAGGTCCTCCTTGCGGTCGATGTGCGTGTAGAGGCTCATCGCGCGGGCCTGGAGATGGGCGGCGATCCGCCGGATCGACACCGCGGCCAGGCCCTCGGAGTCCCCGATCTCGATGGCCGCCGCGACGATCGCCTCGCGTGTCAGGACGGGCCGCTTGGCGGGCGGCGTCCGCGTCCATACCGGGATTTCCGTCATGGCGCGATTCTAGCTCGTACGGTGTAGCGCCGTACGTTACGGTGTACATCATCCGATACGCCGTAGCGCTTTTCGGTTCCCAGAACCCTCGGAGGACTCGCGCGCCATGTCTACCCCCTCGAAAGCCCCCGTCAAGGAGACGGAGTTCGATCCCGAACTCCGTCGGCTGGCGGTGGTGGTGCTGCTCGGTGCCGTGATGACGATCCTCGACACGACGATCGTCAACGTCGCGGTGAAGACCCTCGGCACCGACTTCGACACCTCGCTGTCGACCATCCAGTGGGTGCTCACCGCCTACACGCTCGCCCTGTCGATGAGCATCCCGATCACCGGGTGGGCCGTCGCCCGGTTCGGCGCCAAGCGCATGTGGGTGCTGTCGCTGATCCTGTTCGTCATCGGCTCCGTGCTGTGCGGCGCCGCGTGGAACGTGACCAGCATGATCGTCTTCCGGATCCTGCAGGGCTTCGGCGCCGGCATGATCATGCCGATCGGCCAGACGATGCTCGCCCAGAAGGCCGGGCCGCAGCGGATGGGCCGGGTCATGGCCGTCATCGCGGTGCCGGCGATGCTCGCACCCGTCCTCGGCCCCGTCCTCGGCGGGCTGCTCATCGACCACCTGAACTGGCGGTGGATGTTCTTCATCAACCTGCCGCTCTGCGCGATCGCCGTGGCCGCCGCCGTCCGCCACCTGCCGGGCGACGAGGTCAAGGGCCGTGCCGAGGCCCCGCTGGACGTCGTCGGGCTGCTCCTGGTCTCGCCGGGTCTCGGCGCGCTCGTCTACGGCATCGCCGAGGCGGGCAACGGCAAGAGCCTCGACAGCGTCGAAGTCCTGGGCTGGTCGGGAGCGGGCCTGGTACTCCTGGCGCTGTTCACCGGGCACGCCCTGCGGCTCAAGGACCGCGCCCTGGTCGACTTGCGGCTGTTCAGGGACCGCACCTTCAGCGCCGCGAACCTCGGCTTCTTCACCTACATCGGCGCGCTGTTCGGGATGCTGGTGCTGCTGCCGCTGTACTTCCAGGTCGTCCACGGCTACTCGCCGCTGGAGTCCGGCCTGATCACCGCTCCGATGGGGCTCGGCACGATGCTGACCATGCCGATCGCGGGCAGGCTGTCCGACCGGATCGGCCCGCGCCGCCTCGCCTACTCCGGGCTCCCCGTCATGCTGCTGGGGGTCCTCGGCTACACGCAGATCAACCCCGGCACCCCGCTCTGGGCGCTGATGGCGATGCTGTTCGTGCTGGGGCTCGGCCACGGCGCGATGATGCCGTCGATGATGGGCGGCATGTACCAGACCCTCGACCGGTCGCAGGTGCCGTCCGCGACCGTCGCCAGCAACGTGGTGATGCGGGTCGGCAGCTCCATCGGGGTCGCGGCGCTCGCCGTGGTCCTGCAGAACGCGATCAAGACGGAGCTGCCCGGCGCGACCGGCAACCTCGCCGAGGTTCCGGCCGGTGCGCCCGGCGAGGTCGCGGGGAAGCTGACCGACGCGTTCGCCACCAGCTTCTGGTGGGCGTTCGGGATGGCCGCGCTCGCCGCGATCCCGATCTTCTTCATCAAGGCGCCGGCGAAGAGCGGAGCCACGGCCGACGAGCCGAAGATCCCGGTCGTGGACGCCCACTGACCGGCCGGGCCGCCGGGCGACACCGCCCGGCGGCCTCAGGTTCCGCCGCGGCGGAACTCCTGCGGGCTGACCCCGCGCACCCGTTTGAAGGCCGCGCTGAGCGCGAAGGCGCTGCCGTAGCCGACCTTCGCGGCGATCGCCTCGAGGGTCGCCGACGGATCGTCCAGCAGCAGATCGGCCGCCGTCGACAGCCGCCAGCCGGTGAGGAACGCCATCGGCGGCTCACCCACCTGCTCGGTGAACCGGCGGGCCAGCGCCGCCCGCGAGATCCCGATCTCGGCGGCGAGCAGCTCGACCGTCCAGGGATGCGCCGGATGGTTCTGCAGCAGCCGCAGCGCGCGGCCCGCGACCGGATCGGACTGCGCCCGGTACCAGGCGGGCGCCGGAGTGTCGGGACGCCCGAACCACGCGCGCAGAATCGCGATCAGCAGCAGGTCGAGCAGCCGGTCCAGCACCACCTCCTGGCCCGGATCGTCCTTGACGATCTCCTCGCGGAGCAGCGGGATCAGCCGCGACTGCCAGCTGTCGACCGGCAGCACCAGCAGCGACGGCAGGCTGACCAGGAGCCGCCGGCTGATCTCCCCGGCCGTCTCGTAGGTGCCGGTCAGCATGACGGTCTCGCCGTCGGGATCGTTGCCCCACGTCCGGACGCCGAGCTCCATCGACTGGGCGAGGCTCCGGCCGTCCAGGGTCTCGCAGACCTGGCCCGGATGGATGACGATCTGCGGTTCCGTGGCGGGGGAGTCGGCGACGACATAGTGGCCCGGGCCGCGCGCGATGGCGACGTCGCCCTTGCCGAGCCGGACGGCGTCGGCGTTCTCCGGAATCACCCAGGCGTGGCCCCGCACCACGGCGACGACCGTCACCGGGGCCTCGTCGCGGATGTGCATGGCCCAGGGCGGGCTGAGGATCGAGCGGAGCAGGAACGCGCCGCGCGCGCGGGGGCCGTCGAGGAGTCCGGCGATGGCGTCCATACGGGCAACGGTAACCCAGGCATACGCAGGACGCTGCAAACGTGGACGCTCGCTTATGTGCACGCGCTTCTCAGCCATGGAGACTCTCGCCACAGGCCCCTGTAATGGAGTCAACATGCTCACCCATCTGTTCACCAACGGCGTCGAACGGGCCCTCGGCCGTTCCCCCCGCGACTTCGCCGACTACGCTCGCGCCACCGCGTCCCAAGGAATCTGGAGCACCAAGTGATCCGCGCCCTCACCCTGTACACGGCCATCACCAGCGGCCTGTGCGCAGGAATCTTCTACGCCTTCTCCTCGTTCGTGATGCCCGCGCTCCGCAACCTGCCGGCGACGCAGGGGATCGCCGCCATGAACTCCATCAACAAGCAGGCCCCGACCTTCTGGTTCATGCTCGTGCTGATGGGCACCGCGCTGACCAGCGCGATCCTCGGCGGATACGGGCTGCTGCACCGCGACCGCCCCGGCTCGGTGCTGTTGATCGTCGGAGCGCTGCTCTACCTGAGCGCCATCCTGCTGACCGCCGCCTACCACGTGCCCCGCAACGACAAGCTGATGGGCTTCGACCCGACCACGGTGGCCGCCGCCGACTACTGGAAGACCTACCTCTCCCAGTGGACCCTGATGAACCACCTGCGCGTGGCGGGGCCGCTCGCCGCGGCCGTCGCGTTCACCTTCGCCTGGCGCCAGAACCGCTGACACCGCACCGGGCTCCGCGCGTACGTCGTTGGACGCGCGGAGCGCGGGACCTACTCGACCGTGACGCTCTTGGCGAGGTTGCGCGGACGGTCGATGTCGTGGCCCAGCGCCAGCGCCGCGTGGTAGGCGAGGATCTGGGTGGGGATCGACAGCAGGATCGGGTCGAGCTCCCGCTCGTTCTTCGGGACCACGATCGTGTCGTCCGAGAGCGGGGAGTGGGCGATCGTGATGACGCGGCCCTTCCTGGCGTTGATCTCGCCGAGCGTCGTCAGGTTCTTGTCGCGCAGCTCGTCGTCGGGGACGATCGCGACGGTCGGCAGCTCGGGGGAGATCAGCGCGAGCGGGCCGTGCTTGAGCTCGCTCGCCGGGTAGGCCTCCGCGTGCAGGTAGGAGACCTCCTTCAGCTTCTGCGCGCCCTCCCTGGCGATCGGGAAGCCGCGGACCCGGCCGATGAAGAACGCGCCCTGGTGCTCGGCGAGCTGCCGGGCCAGCTCGGCGATCCGGTCCTCCTGCCGGAGGATCTCGGCGATCTGCGCCGGCATCGCCTTGAGGCCCGCGACGATCCGGGCGCCGTCGGACGGCGACAGGTCGCGGGTGCGGCCCAGATAGAGGGCGAGCAGCGCGAACGCCACGCCCGTCGCGGTGAAGCTCTTGGTCGAGGTGACCGACAGTTCAGGGCCCGCGTGCAGGTAGATGCCTCCGTCGCACTCCCGGGCGATGGCGCTGCCGACCACGTTGACCAGGCCGAGGACCCGTCCGCCCTTGCGCTTCAGCTCCTGGACGGCGGCCAGCGTGTCATAGGTCTCGCCGGACTGGCTGACCGCGACGTACAGGGTGTCGGCCTCGACGACCGGATTGCGGTAGCGGAACTCCGACGCGGGCTCGGCGTCGGCGGGGATCCGGGCCAGCTCCTCGATGAGCTGCGCGCCGAGCTGCCCCGAGTAGTACGCCGAACCACAACCGATGATCTTCACTCGACGGATCGCGCGGGCCTCCCGCGGGTCCAGGTTGAGGCCGCCGAGATGGGCGGTGCTGAACCGGGCGTCGAGCCGTCCGCGCAGCGCCCGTTCGACCACCTCGGGCTGCTCGTGAATCTCCTTGGCCATGAAGTGCTCGTACTCGCCCGCGTCGTAGGAGAGCGGGTCGGCGTCCAGCTCGGACGGCTCCTTGGGGGTGGTGCGGGAGCCGTCGAGGGCGAAGGTGCGGTAGCCGTCGGCGCTGAGGACGGCCAGTTCGCCGTCGTCGAGATGCACGACCTGCCGGGTGTGGCCGGCGAGCGCCGCCACGTCGGACGCCGCGAAGGTCTCCTTGTCGCCGAGGCCCAGCACGACGGGGCTGCCGTTGCGCGCCACCACCACCGTCCCGGGACGCTCGGAGTCGATCACCGCGATCCCGTAGGTGCCGACGACCTCGGTCAGCGCCTGCCGGACGGCTTCGCCCAGCTCGACGGCCACCGACCGCGCGATCAGATGGGCCAGCACCTCCGAGTCGGTCTCGGACGCGAACTCCACCCCGTCGGCCTCGAGCTTGGCCCGCAGCTCGTCGGCGTTCTCGATGATCCCGTTGTGCACGACCGCGACGGTCCCGCTGACGTGCGGGTGCGCGTTGGCGTCACTGGGCTCCCCGTGTGTGGCCCAGCGGGTGTGCCCGATGCCGGGCGATCCCTTGAACCGCGCGGGAACCCCGTCGGCGCAGTCCCTGACCCGCCCCTTGGCCTTGCGGATCTTCAGCCCGGACCGGCCGACGACGGCGACCCCGGCCGAGTCGTAGCCCCGGTACTCCAGCCGCTGCAATCCCTGGAGCAGGATCGGTGTCGCGTCCTTCGGTCCGATGTAGGCGACGATTCCACACACGCTCTAACTCAACCCCTCACCCATAGACGATGCGCCGCAGCTGCCGTGCCGAGAGCTCGGGCGGCGCCACGCGGCGCGCCTCCAGCTCGGCCCCGACCCGCCGGAAGATCTCTTCGTTGGTCAGCCCGCGCGCCTGCAGTTCGGCATGGCGCCGCCGCACGAACACCTCCACGGGCTCGGCGAAGTAGGCCAGTACGTCGGCGATGACGCGCGCGGCCTCCCCCCGGCCCAGTCCCGAGGTCCGCACCAGATGATCAACGAGCTCTTCAGGCAGCACTCGCCCGAGTATGCCCACCGCGTCCACGAAAACAAAACAGTCCTGCCCGAAATCGGGCAGGATCTCATCCAAGCGGGCGCGGGACCGGGCCGCTGACGCCCTGGCGTTAGGGCGCGGGGGACGTTGGCCGGTCGCGGCCGTTGATTCGTCGGAAGAACTGGCAATGGCTGACGGAAAAGTGGCGATGGCGGCAGAAGTTGCTTGATCTGCAGGTGATGCGGAGCTGGCCGGGGTGTGCCGGGGTTGCGGAGGCGTCGGTGTGCAGGTGGTCGGTGCCCTAATGAGCGGCCTGAGGTCGAATGTCGACTTCGTCGCCTCTAGTGGTACTCGCAAGTAGTTTGATCGTTTTGCGGGCGACTTTTACGATCATGGTCGGAAGATCGTTGATCATGGAAAGGCCGTGCTCTTGACCATCAAGCGTGTACTCGCCGGATTCGCCGTCTCCTCCCTCGCCGTCGGGCTGGCCGCCGGGGTGGCGACGCCCGCCTCCGCCGCGTCCTGGACCAAGTGTTCGGCGGTGCAGTCGAAGGAGTTCCCGACCAGCGGCTTCGACGCCGACGTCCGGATCACGATGTGCATCACCAAGTGGACCGGCGGCAGCGGCGGCCAGACCCTCTATACCCGCGCCTACGCGAACGTCTCGTGGGGCGACTCCGGCGACGACAAGTTCGAGAAGTTCGACCTTCAGGTCCGGCTCGAGCAGAACGATCGGGTGATCACCTCCAGGACCTGTGCCCTCGCGCGGACCCTGGACAGCACCTCCGGCTCGACCACCTGCTCCGTGGACGGCCCGCTGAACAGCGGCGCCAACTCCTCCGACGGCAAGGTCACCTACAACATCAACGACGACGGCCTCGGCGACCGCGCTCCCTGGGAGCTCGGCGGCAGCCCCCTGCTGAACATCTGACCCTGAGCCGACCGATCGTCGGGGGGCCCGTCCGGACGGGCCGCCCGACGGCGCGAACCGGATCACGACCTGGTGCGACATAACTGGGTATGACCGCATAAAGTGCGGGACCTTGCCCCCAGGCCGAGAAGAGGATCATGGTTAAGCGCACTCTGTCGCTCGCCGTCGCCGCCGTCAGCGTCGTCACGCTCGCCCCGCCGGCCTTCGCGGTCGACTACAGGCCCGGCGCGGCCGGGGTCGGCGACCCGTACTTCCCCTACGAGGGCAACGGCGGCTACGACGCCCGGCACTACGCGCTCGACCTGGCCTACGCGCCGAAGACCGACCGGCTCTCCGGCACCGTCACGATGACGGCCGAAGCCACCCAGAACCTGTCGTCCTTCAACCTCGACCTCAAGGGGCTCAAGGTCACGAAGGTCCTGGTGAACGGCCGGAAGGCGAAGTTCTCCCGCAAGGGCCAGGAACTGCGAATCACCCCGTCGAAGGGGCTGCGGACCGGCCGGAAGTTCACGGCCGCCGTCACCTACGGCGGCGTCCCCAAGACCATCGTCGGCTCGCCGATCGTCTTCGGCTCGCCCTACGGGTTCCTGCACACCCAGGACGGCGCCTACGTCGGGGCCGAGCCCAACGCCGCGTCCACCTGGTTCCCGGTCAACGACCACCCCAGCGACAAGGCCACCTACACGATCAAGGTGACGGTCCCCAAGGGGCTCGGCGCGGTCTCCAACGGCCTGCTGTCGAAGAAGAAGACCCGCGGCGCCAAGACCACGTTCACCTGGAACGAGCGCGCCCCGATGGCCAGCTACCTCGCCACGATCGACATCGGCAAGTGGAAGGTGAAGAGCGGCCGCACCCCCGGCGGCATCCGCAACTACGTCGCGGTCGACCCGAAACTCGCCTACACCATGAACCACTACGTCAGGACGACGGCGGCGGCCACCGACTACTGGACGAAGCTGCTCGGCCCCTACCCGTTCCAGACCACGGGCGCGATCGTCGACAACGCCACCTACAAGGGCCAGGAGCTGGGCTTCTCACTGGAGACCCAGTCCAAGCCGGTCTACTCCGGGATGCGGGACGGCTCGACGATCGCCCACGAACTGGCCCACCAGTGGTTCGGCAACAGCGTCACCGGCGAGAGCTGGAAGGACATCTGGCTGAACGAGTCGTTCGCCACCTGGGCGTCCTGGTACTGGGACGAGAAGAAGGCCGGCGGGCAGACCGCGAAGTCGGTCGCCCGGTTCGTCTACGACGCGTACGCCAAGAACCACCCGTACTGGAAGATCGTCATCGCGGACCCGAAGCGGAACACGATGTTCGACGATCGCGTCTACAGCGGTGGCGCGATCGTCCTGCAGCTGCTGCGGGAACGGATCGGCGACAAGGCCTTCTTCGAGCTGCTGCGGACATGGGTCGCTGATCACCGGCATGGCAACGCCACGACCGGCGATTTCACGGCCCTCGCCCAGAAGGTGTCCGGCCAGGACCTGACCGGCTTCTTCCAGACGTGGATCTACTCTCCCGGCAAGCCCGCTCTGCCCTGAAGGTCAGAGCCCGCTTCGAAGGTCAGAGCTTGACGACTTTGGCGAACGGCGCCGGGATCCGGCGCTGTTCGCCGCCGAAATCGATGACCACGGCCACGTCCTCGGTGAAGTCGATGACGCGGCCCAGCCCGTACTTGTCATGGCTTACAAGATCGTCTACAGCAAATTTCTCCAAGGGCGGCGGCGGAGGCGGCGGCTTGAACGGACTGGTCGGCAGGTGCCGTGGGGTCGATCGTGAAGGTCGCATTACTTCCAGTATCAGTCCTACGCCGACCGTTTGGGCCTTTCCCCGGTCATCATCTTGAAGATTCCTGTGTTTCATCGGGCGGCAATCGCTGCTTCCACCCGGTCGGAGACCGTGGGGAGGTGAGAGAACTCTGGATCGCTCCGCTGCTGGCCGCGGGTCTCCTCGCCGTTCCCGCGCAGGCCCAGGCCGCGGGCTGCGGCCGGTTCCTGCCCTCCGACTTCGACGGCGACGGCCGTCCCGACCTGGCCGCCGGCGCGCCTTACGCCCAGAGCGGCGGCCAGGTACGGGCCGGTGCGGTCGCGGT
>NZ_BAAGZI010000158.1:0-12474 GCF_054778695.1 Actinocorallia lasiicapitis | reverse complement strand
CTGCGGGGGGCCGTCACGGCCAGGGGGGCGGGCTCGACGGTCCGCTCGGGGGAGGTCCCGGATTCCAGCAGCGCGGGCGCGACGACGACCGCGGCGGCCACCATCGACGCGCCGGCCACGGACTGGAGCGCTCTGCGACGTCGCCGCCGCTTCGTGACCTGGACTCTCACGGTCCCGAGAACGCGCGCGGCGGCCTCGGGCGACGGACTCGCTTCGTCGAGAGCGCGCAGTCGCCCGGCGACGAGTCGCTCAAGATCTTCCACGTCGGTCCTCCTGGAGAGCCGGTTCTTGGGGGAGCATATTGGCGCGCAGTTTGGCCAGCGCGCGCGAGGCCTGGCTCTTGACGGTGCCCTTGGAGCAGCCGAGCGCCCGAGCGGTCTCTTCCTCGCTCAGCTGTTCGAAGTAGCGTAGGACGAGGACGGCGCGCATCCGGCGCGGCAGGGAGTTGAGGGCGGCGTCGAGGCCGTCCATCTCGGTGATCCGGCCGATCTCGGGGTCTTCGGCGGCGTCCTCGGGGACGCTCTCGACGAAGTGCTCCAGCTTGGGCCTGCGCCACTTGTTGGCCATGATCCGGGCCATCGTGGTGCGCACGTAGCCCTCCGGATCGTCCTTGCGCCGGATCCTGCTCCAGGCCACTCCCGTACGGGTGAGGGCCTCCTGGACGAGGTCTTCGGCGTCGTGCTGGTTGCCTGTGAGGACGTAGGCGTAGCGATAGAGCGCGGGGAACCTGTTGGCCACGAACTCCTCGAACGGATCGTTCGACTCGCCGCGACGCATACGTACCTCCCTCCTAAGGACACCCATCTTGACCGAAAGGTTGCACTGGTCGTCCCGAATCCTCCCATGTTCGGAGGGTGAGAAGTTAAGGAAGTGTCTTGAATACTCATCCAGCAGGATGCATAATCATCAACATCACGACCTGAGGAGAGACCATGGGAATCCGGGCTGCGGTGGCCGGGGCCAGTGGATACGCGGGCGGCGAGCTGCTGCGTATTCTGGCCGGTCACCCGCGCTTCGAGATCGGCACGCTGACCGCGGGAAGCAACGCGGGCAGCGCGCTCGGAACGCTCCAGCCGCATCTGCGATCCCTCGCGGGCCGTGTCCTCACGGAGACCTCACCGGAAACTCTTGCGGACCACGACGTGGTGTTCCTGGCGCTGCCGCACGGCGCCTCGGGCCCGCTCGCCGCGGAACTGGGCGAGGACGTCCTGGTCGTCGACTGCGGCGCCGATTTCCGGCTGCACGACTCCGCCGATTGGGAGCATTTCTACGGTACCCCCCATGCCGGAACCTGGCCCTACGGCCTGCCGGAGCTGCCCGGGCAGCGCGAGATCCTCCAGAAGACGAACCGGATCGCGGTGCCGGGCTGCTACCCGACCGTCTCGACGCTGGCGCTGCTGCCCGCCTACGCGGCCGGGATCGCCGAGCACGACGTCGTGGTGGTGGCCGCGTCCGGCACCTCGGGCGCGGGCAAGGCCGCCAAGGTCAATCTGCTGGGCAGCGAGGTGATGGGCGCGGTCTCCGCCTACGGCGTCGGCGGTGTGCACCGGCACACGCCCGAGATCGTGCAGAACCTGTCGGCCGTCGCGGGCGAGCCGGTCACCGTCTCCTTCACCCCGACCCTCGCCCCGATGAGCCGCGGCATCCTCGCCACCTGCACCGCCAAGGCCGCGCCCGGCCTCACCTACGCCGCGCTGCGCGCCGCCTACGCGGACTTCTACGCCGCGGAACCGTTCGTCGACCTGCTGCCCGAGGGGCAGTGGCCGTCCACCGCGATGACGCTCGGCGCCAACACCGCCCTGCTCCAGGTCGCCCTCGACGAGCGGGCCGGACGGATCGTGGTGGTCGCCGCCATCGACAATCTCACCAAGGGCACTGCGGGCGGCGCGATCCAGTCGGCCAACCTCGCCCTCGGGCTGCCCGAACACGAGGGGCTGTCCTCCCTCGGCGTCGCTCCCTGACACACCGCTCCCTGACACACCGCTCGCTGATCCCACCCCCAGAGAATCGAAGGAACCCCGACGACATGAGCGTCACCGCACCACTCGGCTTCCGGGCCGCGGGCATCGCCGCGGGAATCAAGGAGAACGGCAACCGCGACCTGGCCCTGGTCGTCAACGAGGGGCCGTCGCGCGCGGCGGCCGCCGTGTTCACCTCCAACCGGGTGAAGGCCGCGCCGGTCCTGTGGACCGAGCAGGTCATCACCGGCGGGCGGCTCAAGGCCGTCGTGCTCAACTCGGGCGGCGCCAACGCCTGCACCGGTTCGCCCGGCTTCCAGGACACCCACGCGACCGCGGAGAAGGTCGCCGCGACGCTCAACGACTCGGCGGGCGAGATCGCGGTCTGCTCGACCGGGCTGATCGGGCTCCGGCTGCCGATGGAGCCGCTGCTGGCGGGGATCGAGACCGCGGCGGCCGAACTCAGCCGGGACGGCGGGATCGCCGCGGCCGACGCCATCCGCACCACCGACTCCGTCGGCAAGATCTCCTTCCGGCGCGGCCCCGGCGGCTACATGATCGGCGGGATGGCCAAGGGCGCGGGGATGCTCGCCCCGTCCCTCGCCACCATGCTCGTCGTGATCACCACCGACGCCGACCTGGACTCCGCCGCCCTGGACCGGGCGCTGCGCGCGGCCACCCACGTCAGCTTCGACCGGCTCGACGCCGACGGCTGCACCTCCACCAACGACACCGTGATCCTCATGGCGTCCGGCGCGACCGGGGTCGTCCCCGACGAGGCGGAGTTCACCGCGCTCCTCAAGGAGGTCTGCGCCGATCTCACCCGCCAGCTCCTGGTGGACGCCGAAGGCGCCTCCAAGGCCATCTCCATCGAGGTCGTCGGCGCGGCCAGCGACGCCGACGCCGTGACCGTCGGACGGTCGATCGCCCGCAACGCGCTGCTCAAGTGCGCCATCCACGGCGAGGACCCGAACTGGGGCCGGGTGCTGTCGGCCGTCGGCACCACCGACGCGGTGTTCGAGCCCGACGAGCTGAACGTCGCCATCAACGGCATCTGGGTCTGCCGGGGCGGCTCGGTCGGCGAGGACCGCTCGAAGGTCGACCTGCGCCCCCGCGACGTGTCCATCACCGTCGACCTGTCGGCGGGCAACCACTCGGCGACGGTCTGGACGACCGATCTGACCGCCGAGTACGTCCACGAGAACTCGGCGTACAGCTCGTGAACCGGCGCGAGGCACGCGACAAGGCCGCGGTGCTGATCGAGGCGCTGCCCTGGCTGGAGCGGTTCAAGGGCAAGACCATCGTCGTCAAGTACGGCGGCAACGCCATGACGGACGAGTCGCTGCGCGAGGCGTTCGCCAGCGACATCGTCTTCCTGCGGCTGGCGGGGCTCCGCCCGGTCGTCGTGCACGGCGGCGGCCCCCAGATCAACAAGGCGCTCGACACGTTCGGGATCGAGTCGCACTTCGCCGCGGGACTGCGGGTGACCACGGCCGACGCGATGAAGGTCGTCCGGATGGTGCTGACCGGCGAGGTCAACCCCGAGATCGTCGGGCTGATCAACGCGCACGGCCCGTACGCGGTCGGGATGTCCGGCGAGGACGCCCACCTGTTCACCGCGGAGAAGCTGATGCCGGCGGGCCCCGACGGCGAGCCGATCGACATCGGCCAGGTCGGCGAGATCGTGAAGGTCGAGCCGGGCGCCGTGCAGAGCCTGCTGTCGGATGGCCGGATCCCGGTCGTGTCGAGTGTGGCGCGCGGCGACGACGGCGCGATCTACAACGTCAACGCCGACACCGCGGCCGCGGCGCTGGCCTCGGCGCTCGGCGCGGAGAAGCTGATCGTCCTCACCGACGTCGAGGGCCTGTACGCCGACTGGCCGGACAGCGACGAGGTGATCCGCAGGCTGACCGCCCGCGAACTGGAGGGGATGCTGCCGGAGCTGGCCTCGGGCATGGTCCCCAAGATGGGCGCCTGCCTGCACGCGGTGAACAACGGGGTGCCCCAGGCGCACGTCCTGGACGGCCGGATCCCGCACTCGCTGCTGCTGGAGATCTTCACGGACGAGGGAATCGGAACGATGGTGGTGCCGTCATGAGCACGGGTTCGCAAGCGCTTCAGGACCGGTTCGAGGCCGTGTTCATGCCGAACTACGGGGTGCCGCCGACCGTCCTGGTCTCGGGCGAGGGCAGCACCGTCACGGACGCCGACGGCGTCACCTACCTGGACCTCATCGGCGGGATCGCGGTCAGCTCGCTCGGCCACGGCCACGCTGCGCTGAAGGCGGCGATCGTCGAGCAGGTCGGCGTGCTCGCCCACTCCTCCAACCTGTTCGTCAACGAACCGGAGGTGGAGCTGGCCGAGGAGCTGGTCGCGCTGCTCGGCGGCGGTGCGCGGGTGTTCCTCACCAACAGCGGCACCGAGGCCAACGAGTGCGCGCTGAAACTCGCCATCAAGTACGGCAAGGCGCACGACCGGAGCTACTTCGTGGCGGCCGAGAACGGCTTCCACGGACGGTCGATGGGCGCGCTGTCGCTCACCGGCAAGAAGGCGATCCGCGAGCCGTTCGGACCGTACGCGATCGACGTCCGGTTCGTCCCGTTCGGTGAGGTCGAAGCGCTCCGCGAGGCCGTCGGCCCCGGCTGCGCCGCGGTGTTCCTCGAACCGACCCAGGGCGAAGGCGGCGTCGTCCCCGCGCCCGAAGGCTACTTCCCGGCCGTCCGGGAGATCTGCTCGGCGAACGGCGCGCTGCTCGTCCTGGACGAGATCCAGTCGGCGATCGGCCGGTCCGGAGCGTGGTTCGCCCACCAGCTCGAAGGCGTCGTACCGGACATCCTCACCCTCGCGAAGGGGCTCGGCGGCGGGCTGCCGATCGGCGCGTGCGTCGGCTTCGGCGACGCCGGGAGCATCTTCGCCAAGGGCGACCACGGCTCCACCTTCGGCGGCAACCCCGTCTCGGCCGCCGCCGCGCTCAGCGTGCTGCGCACCATCGCCTCCGACGGGCTGCTGGAGCACGTCCAGACCCTCGGCGCGGCCTGGAAGGCCGAGCTGGCGGCCGTCGACCATCCGCTGCTGCGCGACGTGCGCGGCCGGGGCCTCTGGCTCGGCCTCGTCCTGGACGGTGAGCACGCGGGAGCCGTCCAGGAGGCCGCCAAGGCCGCCGGGTTCCTCGTCAACGCCGTCCAGCCGGACGTCATCCGGCTCGCGCCGCCCCTGATCCTCACCGCCGAGCAGGCCAGGGCCTTCACCGACGCCCTGCCGGGAATCCTCGACGCAGCCTCCCCCCAGGAGAAGTAACGTGACCCGCCATTTCCTGCGCGACGACGACCTGACCCCCGCCGAACAGGCCGAGGTCCTGGCACTGGCCGCGCGGCTCAAGCAGGACCGCTACGCCGCCAAGCCCCTCGCGGGCCCGCGGACCGTCGCCGTCCTGTTCGACAAGCCGTCCACCCGCACCCGGGTGTCGTTCATCGCGGGGATCGCCGAGCTCGGCGGCAACCCGCTCGTCATTGACTCCCAGACCAGCCAGCTCGGCCGCGGCGAGACCATCGCCGACACCGCGCGGGTCCTCGATCGGATCTGCTCGGCGATCGTCTGGCGGACCTTCGGCCAGGAACGCATCCAGGAGATGGCGGACGCCTCGTCGGTGCCCGTCGTCAACGCGCTCACCGACCAGTTCCACCCCTGCCAGATCCTCGCCGACCTGCAGACCGTCCTCGAGGCCAAGGGCAGGCTGCAGGGCGTCACCCTCGTCTACCTGGGCGACGGCGCCAACAACATGGCCCACTCCTACCTGCTCGGCGGAGCCACCGCCGGGATGCACGTCAGGATCGCCGCGCCCGAAGGCCACACCCCCGACCCCGACGTCTGGCACCGCGCCGAGGAGATCGCCAAGACCACCGGCGGCTCCATCGAGGTCACCACCGACGCCCGTGCGGCCGCCGTCGGCGCTGACGTTCTCGCGACCGACACATGGGCGTCCATGGGGCAGGACGGCAAGGACACCGCGATCTACGGGCCGTACTCTGTGACCGAGGACCTCGTCGCCCTGGCGAAGCCCGATGTGTCGGTGCTGCACTGCCTGCCGGCCTACCGGGACAAGGAGATCGCCGCCTCGGTGCTCGACGGCCCGCACAGCCTCGTCTGGGACGAGGCCGAGAACCGGCTGCACGCGCAGAAGGCCCTGCTGGCCTGGCTGCTGGAGAAATAGGACACGATGACCACCCCGATGACCAAGACCGCGCGTCAGGCGCGGGTGCTGGAGCTGCTCGAACGGCACTCCGTGCACTCCCAGGGCGAGCTGGCGAAGCTGCTGGCCGACTCCGGGATGGAGGTCACCCAGGCCACCCTGTCGCGGGATCTGGTCGAGATCGGGGCGGTGCGGCTGCGCACCGAGGACGGCACACTCGTGTACGCCGTCCCCGGTGAGGGCGGCGACCGCATCAAGAAGGCGCGCACCGGCACCGCGGAGACCTTCTCGGCGCGGCTGGTGCGGCTGGCGCAGGAACTGCTGGTCGCGGCCGAGGCGTCCGCGAACCTCGTGATCGTCCGGACCCCGCCGGGCGCCGCCCAGTACCTGGCCTCGGCCATCGACCACGCCGAATGGCCGTCGATCCTCGGCACCGTCGCGGGCGACGACTCCATCCTGGTGATCTCGCGGGACCCGTCCGGCGGTGAAGCGGTCGCCGCGCAGTTGCTGAAGCTGACCGAACGACGGACCTGACCGGCCCCCGGCGGCCGCGAGAATGCAAGTAGTGACCACAAACGAGACTCCACCCGTGTGGAGCAAGGGAGCATCGTGAGCAAGGCACCGACCCGGCTTTGGGGCGGACGGTTCGAAGGCGGGCCCTCCGACGCGCTCGCGCGCCTGTCCGTCAGCGTCCAGTTCGACTGGAGGCTCGCGCCGTACGACCTGATGGGTTCGCGCGCCCACGCCCGCGTGCTGAACCGCGCCGGCCTGCTGACCGACGACGAACTGACCAAGATGCTCGGCGCGATCGACGACCTCGAGCAGGCGTGCGCGTCCGGCGAGTTCCGGCCGACCGTCGCCGACGAGGACGTCCACACCGCGCTGGAGCGCGGCCTGCTGGAGCGGCTCGGTTCGCTGGGCGGCAAGCTGCGGGCGGGCCGGTCCCGCAACGACCAGGTCGCCACCGACCTGCGTCTCTACCTGCGCGACCATGTGCGGCTGATCGTGTCGCGGCTGGTCGAGCTGCAGACCGCGCTGATCGGGCAGGCCGAGGCCAACCTGGGCGTCGCCTGCCCCGGCATGACCCACCTTCAGCACGCCCAGCCGGTGCTCTTCTCCCACCAGCTCCTCGCGCACGTCCACGCCATCTCCCGCGACATCCAGCGGTTCCAGGACTGGGACAAGCGCGCCGCGGTCTCTCCGCTGGGCTCCGGCGCCCTCGCCGGCTCGTCGCTGCCGCTCGACCCGCAGGCGGTCGCCGCCGAGCTGGGGTTCGACTCGGCCGCCGCGAACTCGATGGACGCCGTCAGCGACCGTGACTTCGTCGCCGAGTTCCTGTTCGGCGCGGCCCTCGCCGGGGTGCACCTGTCCCGGATCGGCGAGGAGATCTGCCTGTGGGCCTCCCAGGAGTTCCGCTGGATCGAGATGGACGACACCTACGCCACCGGGTCGTCGATCATGCCGCAGAAGAAGAACCCGGACGTCGCGGAGCTCGCCCGCGGCAAGGCAGGACGGCTGATCGGCTCGCTGGTCGGGCTGCTGACCACCCTCAAGGGCCTGCCGCTCACCTACAACCGCGACCTCCAGGAGGACAAGGAGGGGGCGTTCGACGCCGTCGAGACCCTGCTGCTCGTCCTGCCCGCGGTCTCCGGCCTGATCGCGACGATGCGTGTCAACACGGCCCGGCTCGAAGAGCTCGCGCCGCAGGGTTTCGCGCTGGCGACCGACCTCGCCGAGCTGCTGGTCCGCCGCGGTGTGGTGTTCCGTGACGCCCACGAGGTCGTCGGCCATCTCGTCGTCTGGTGCCAGGTCAACGACAAGGACTTCGGCGACCTCACCGACGACGAGCTCGCCAAGGTCTCCCCGCACCTCACCCCGGACGTCCGGGAGGTCCTGAACGTGCCGGGCGCGATCGCCTCCCGCAAGGCGCACGGCGGCACCGCCCCCGAACGCGTCCAGGAGCAGATCACCGACCTCCGCGCCTTCGCCGACGCCGCGGCCGCCTGGGCCACCAACGCCTGACCACCCCCACCCCGGACCCGCGAGCCCCCACGGCCCGCGGGTCTTCCTTTTCACCACCCGTTCCGAAGACACTGAGACACGTGGACGTCGTGGTGCAGTGGGTGCGGACCTCATGGAGCAAGAACGCGCGAGGAGGGCCCGAAGCCGCCGTCCGCAACCGGGCGCCCAGCGCGTTCCCGCTGCCCGAGCAGGGCGCGCCTCTTCTGCACGAGGTGGTGCTGGAGGAGTCGGACGCGTTCCGGCCGCGCGGTTCCCACCGTCCGGAACCACCCGGGCGCGCCATCCTGGATCTGCGGGAGCAGGACGGCGGGCTCCGCGTCATGGTCGTGCCGAACCGCTGGGGAGCACCTCGCGAGCGGCGCAGACCACCGGCCGTCAGGCTGGCGCGCGGCGCATGGCTCCGCTGGCAGATCAACTACCGCTTCGTCGGGGCGTCGTCCGGCCACTGGTTCTACCGCCTCGACACCTTCAACATCGCCCACGGCCCGGCCGCGCCGGAGCTGTTCCTCGGCACGCCCGACCGGGTCGTCGATGAGCGCGCCCGGCTGTTCTAGGCGCCTGCCGAAAAAGGCAAGATCAGGCCCGGCTCGCCCCGCTATGTGGCGGTTGACATCTACCGGCGAGCTGGGGTGATCCGGGCTCCTGAGGGGACTTTCTCAGCAGCGTCCCAGGCGTCACGGTGCCGGGGTGGCGTGCGGTGGGTCAGACGCGGTGGAGGCGGTCGGCGGAAGTGGATTCGCCTGATCCGCCGGGATCGGCGACGAGGCGGACGGGGCCGCAGCGCGGGGGAGTGGCCTGGATCACGGCGGCGAGGCGGGCGAAAGTGTCGACGGCCGGGTTCATCAGGGGAGCGTAGCGGTTGTCAGGGTGCACCTGACGGTCTAGTTTGTCAGGGGAGACCTGACGGAGGGGTGCGTGTGACGGCTGAGTTCTTCTGCTCGTTCTGCGGGAAGAGCAGTGCTGACGTCGAGAAGCTCGTGGCGGGGCCGGGCGTCTACATTTGCGACGAATGCGTCGATCTGGCCTACAAGATCGTCGAGGAGTTCAGGGGGCAGCCGGAGCAGGCGCGGTTCCCCGGCTGGGAGACGATGACCGACGAGCAGATGCTCGCCCAGCTGCCGCGCGCCGCCGACGTCTCGGCGCAGGTCGAGGCCGATCTGCGCGGATGGGTGCGGGAGCTGCGGCGGCGCGGCGTCACCTGGACGCGGATCGGGCAGGCGCTCGGCATCACCCGCCAGTCGGCCTGGGAACGCTTCTCCGAAGAGGAATGAGCACGAGGAATGAGCGCGGAGGAATGAGCGCGGGTCACCGCACGATCGCGGTCGCCTCGATCTCCACGAGCTGGTCGGTGTAGCCGAGGACGGTGACGCCCAGCAGCGTGCTCGGGGCGTCGTGGTCGCCGAACGCGGCGGCGATCACGTCCCAGGCCGCGACCAGGTCCTTCTGCTCGTGGGAGGCGACGAACACGGTCGTCTTCACCACGTCCGAGGGGCGGGCGCCCGCGTCGGCGAGCGACTGGAACAGATTGGCGACGGCCTGTGCCGCCTGGCCCGCGTAGTCGCCGATGGCCACGGTGTTGCCGTCGGCGTCGAGCGGGCACGCCCCCGCCGTGAAGATCACCGACCCGGGTGCGGCGACGGCCGCGTAGGCGTACGGAGCCCCCTGGTAGAGGGCGGGGCTGCGGACGAGCTGAACGGACATCCGCAGATCCTCGCCGCTCCGCCCCGCCCCGGGCAACCGGGTTTCCGGTGCCCGGCGGCGCGGGCGCGCCCCGTACTGTGGGAGCCGTGAGGCGTGACTTCTTTCTGCGGGACGTCGAGACGGTCGCGCGCGGGCTGCTGGGATGCGTGTTCGCCCGGCACAGCCCCGAGGGGACGGTGGCCGTCCGGCTGACCGAGGTGGAGGCGTACGCGGGCGAGCAGGATCCGGCGTCGCACTGCTTCCGGGGGAAGACGCCCCGGAACTCCGTGATGTACGGGGAGCCGGGCCACGCCTACGTCTACTTCACCTATGGGATGCATTTCTGTGTGAACCTCGTGTGCGGTCCCGACGGGTTCGCCTCGGCCGTCCTGCTGCGTGCCGGGGAGGTCGTCGAGGGCGCGGAGCTGGCGGCCGTCCGGCGTGCCGGCTCGTCCGAACGTGATCTGGCGCGCGGTCCCGCGCGGCTCTGCCAGGCCCTCGGGATCCGGCGCGAGCAGAACGGCCTGGACGTCTGCGGGGACGGCGAACTGACCCTTGGCCCGGGGCCGACCGTGCCGCCCGAACTGATCCTGTCCGGACCCAGGACGGGCGTGTCGACGGCCAAGGACACCCCTTGGCGGTTCTGGATCTCCGGGGAGCCCAGCGTCTCGCCGTACCGGCGGCACACGCCGCGCCGTTAACGATTACCGCTAGGGCCTGCCGATCGGGCAGGCTTAGCGCCATCTAGTACCGACTCGACTAGTACCGACTCGACAAGGGACGACCGTGACCGACATCGTGGACGAACTGCAGTGGCGCGGCCAGCTGGCCCAGACCACCGACGAGGGAGAGCTCCGCGCCGCCCTCGCGGCCGGTCCCGTCACTTATTACTGCGGTTTCGACCCGACGGCGCCGAGCCTCCATGTCGGCAACCTCGTCCAGCTCATGACCATGCGGCGTCTCCAGCTCGCCGGGCACAAGCCCCTGGCGCTGGTGGGCGGCGCGACCGGCCTGATCGGCGACCCGAGCGGCCGGTCCGCCGAACGCTCGCTGAACTCCACCGAGGTGGTCGCCGGCTGGGTGAAGCGGATCCAGGACCAGGTGTCGCGGTTCCTGTCCTTCGAGGGCGACAACGCCGCCCGGATGGTCAACAACCTCGACTGGACCGGCCCCATGTCGGCGATCGACTTCCTGCGGGACATCGGTAAGCACTTCCCGGTCAACAAGATGCTGGCCAAGGACGTGGTGGCGTCCCGGCTGGAGTCGGGCCTGTCGTTCACCGAGTTCTCCTACCAGCTCCTCCAGGGCATGGACTTCCTGGAACTGCACCGCCGTTACGGCTGTGTGCTGCAGAGCGGCGGCAGCGACCAGTGGGGCAACCTCACCGCGGGCGCCGATCTGATCCGCCGCGTCACCGGCAACCACGTCCACGCGCTGTCCACACCGCTGCTGACCAAGCCGGACGGCAGCAAGTACGGGAAGACGGCCGGTGGCGCGATCTGGCTCGATCCCGAGCTGACGTCGCCGTACGCGTTCTTCCAGTACTGGGTGAACGTCGAGGACGGCGAGGTCGGCAAACTGCTGCGGACCTTCAGCTTCAGGTCCCGCGAGGAGATCGAGGCCCTGGAACGGGAGTCGGCCGAACGTCCTGCCGCGCGGATCGGGCAGCGGGCACTCGCCGAAGAGATCACCACCCTGGTGCACGGGGCCGAGGAGACCGCGAACGTGATCGCGGCGTCGGCGGCGCTGTTCGGGCAGGGCGGGCTCGACGCGCTGGACGCGCGGACCCTGGAGTCGGCGCTGGCGGAGGCTCCGCAGGCGACGGTTCCCGCGGGGGAGCTGCCGTCGGTGGCCGACCTGCTGGTGGCGTCCGGGCTCTGCAAGAGCAAGTCCGAGGCGCGGCGCACCATCGGCCAGGGCGGCGCCTACGTCAACAACGTCAAGGTCGAGTCGGAGGAAGCCGTCCCCGTCGCCGGTGATCTGCTGCACGGGCGGTTCCTGGTGCTCAGGCGCGGCAAGCGCAACATCGGCAGCGTGATCGTGGGCTGACCTGCGGTTCCGCCATTAAGGGCCCCTTCCCGACTCCGGTCGGGAAGGGGCCCTTGGTTCTTTTCCCGGCAAAGAAACGGGAGATCCAGGTCACAAATGCGAAGGGCGAGACGTGCCTCAGCCCGTCTGAACGGCGGGAAAAGCGCCCGTGAACAGGGAATTCACGCCGTGCGGCCTTGATTTGACGATGCTCGGAGGCGGACGTAATGTTCTCTCTGTCGCCAGGACAGCGGGACGCGAAAGCGGCCGGACCGGCGAACAAACCCTCACTAGCTAGACAGATCCGAACGACTGGTGCAAAGCAGTCGCCAAGGCCTGGTAAGTTAGAGAGGTTGCTCCGGAGCGAAACCCGAAAGGGTGAATACCGAAGCAGTTCGTTTCTTGAGAACTCAACAGCGTGCTAAAAGTCAGTGCCAAATAATAGGTGGCTGGGCTTCGGTCTGGTCATCAATCCTCGTCTGAGGATTTCTTTGAGGCAATACGGACAATTGATGAGACTCTCTCTCGCCAGAGAGGGTTTTGCCAGATTGTTCTGGTTGCCAGTTTCAAACAAAGCCTTAATGGAGAGTTTGATCC
>NZ_BAAGZI010000157.1:0-12478 GCF_054778695.1 Actinocorallia lasiicapitis | reverse complement strand
CGCACCGGAGTCGGCGAGGCTGAGCGCCTGGTCGGCGAGGTACAGGGCGTCGCCGAGCGCGCCTTCGGCGAGAGCGCGCTCACTGGCGGCACGGTACGCGGCGGCCGGATCCTGCTCGCCGGCCAGCACTCCGGTGAGCTCGCGGGCGCGCGCCGTCTCGGAGCGGTCCAGATAGGCCAGCAGCATCACCCGCGCGGCTTCGGCCAGATCGACGCCGCTGGAGATGCCCAGCTCGGCGAGCCGGCGGAGCGCGCGTTCGCCGAGCGCGACGGCCTGACCGAGGTCGCCGACGGCGTGGTAGCAGCGGGTCAGCGCGATGACCGAGGGCAGCCAGCTCGTGCGCCCGGAGTCGCGTTCGGCCAGCTCACGCAGCTCTTCGAACGCGGCGATGGCCTCGCCCGTCCGGCCGAGGCGTTCCAGCGCGGCGGCACGGCCCCAGCGGGCGCGCAGCGTCAGCTCGGGATTGTCGTCGGCGGCGATGACCTCTTCGAAACCGTCGAGGGCCTGCTGGGCCTGGCCGGCGAGGAGCGCGAGCTCGCAGTGGCGCGCCCGGACCTCGACATGGGCGCGCTGCTCGGGCTCGATGCCCTCGGAAAGGTATTCGGGCGTGCAGCCGAGCCGTTCCGCGAGCAGCTTGAGGACGGTCGGGGTGGGGGTGCGTTTGCCCGACTCGATCAAAGAAATGTAGCTGTCGGAGAGGTCATGGCCGGCGAGCTGAGCCTGCGACATGCGCCGCGTCAGCCTGAGGTCACGTACTCGTTCTCCGACACTGCCTGGACCCGGCATGACAACTCTCTTAGCGGAAGGTTTACAGGCGGCGGACTGCCGAATCGCAAGACTAACCAACAGAGCACCGCAATTGCTGCGCCGTATCACACCTGTGACATTGAGGGTCAGGAAGGTTGTGAGGGCTAAAACGTAAGCGGCCCGTACCCCTGGGGTACGAGCCGCTTGACGAAATGGTTATAGCTCCGGCGCTTCGCCGGGCGCCGCGCGCTCCGCGAGCTGCCGGTGGAGTTCGCCCGCCTGCCGGTGCCATTCGCCCGATTCCGCGACGAGCTGCTCGAGCTGAGCCTGGACGCCCTCCAGTTTCAGCCGCCGGTCCGACAGGTCGTGCACCGTGCCGGTGGTGATCGCCGCGGCCAGCTCCGTCCGCATGTTGGGGATGGAGTCGATCATCTCCCGCAGCTTCTCCTCCAGCGGCTTCGGCTTGCCGCCCGGGAAGATCATCTGACAGACCTCGGCGTACAGCTGGTCCGGGTAGGGCAGATGGTCGACCGTGCGCAGCGCCTGGTCCTGACCGGCCGACTCGGCGATGAACTTGCCGTAGCCCAGCAGCCGCCCGATCGGCGACCGCTCGTACGACATGTCGGTGACCTTGGCGAGCGGCATCATCGCCACGTCCCTGGTCAGCAGCCCGCCCGTCAGCAGCATCCGCTGATTGGTGATCACGAAGTACGCGACCGACCACTCGGCGACCTGCCAGACGAACCAGGCCAGCAGCAGCAGCCACGCCCACCAGATCCAGCTCACGACGGTTCCGGCGTCGCCGCCGGCCATCGTGTTGCTGAGCACTCCGGCGAGGATCAGGCCGCCGAGCACGAACAGCACCGGCGTCAGCAGCACCGCGGGATGCTTGCGCACCACGATGACCTGCTGCTCCTGCGGCAGCAGGAACCGGTTGATGGACGCGGGCGCCGAATCGCCCGGGGTCACCAACCTCATGACGCCAGGCTGTTCACGAACGTCGCGAGCGAGTCGGCTGCGCTGCCGAGCCCGCCCGCTGCGTTGTTCACCACGTCAGCAGCGGCGTCCGGCTGCTTGAGAACGTAGAAAGCCACGAAGGCACCGGCCAACCAGCCGATGTGCTTCTTCTTCAACGCGACCGCCTCCCGAAGGACCCAGACCTGGATCCACAGTAGCGGTCCTACCCCGCGAAAACCCCTAGCGCACCGGGGGTTTCGCGCTCACCCCTCAGGTACCGATGCGGGGCTGGCGCTCCGCCGCGACGATCGCCAGCACCCGCAGATGCCGGCGGGCGATCTTCTCGACCAGTTCGGGCTCGCTGGAGCCGATGACGTCCTCGGCCCCGTGCAGGGCCGCCGTGACGCACCGGTCGACGGTCGTCGCCGGATGGATCGCCGCGAACTCCTTGCGGAGCCGCTCCGTCACCTCTTCGTAGGCCTGCGGGTCGTGAACCATGTGCGCGCCCTTACCTTGCTCGCACGATCCCGGCAGGTCCCCCGAGCGGGCCAGGACGGCGAGAGGAGCGATCACGCTCCGTGAGGGGTTCCTACCCTGAGGTGCCGGACGCTGAACCTGGAGGAATGCGAAGCGTCACACAACCCCGTACAACCGGTCACCGGCGTCACCGAGCCCGGGGATGATGTAGCCGTTCTCGTTCAGCTTCTCGTCGATCGCGGCCGTGACGATCCGGACCTTCCGCTCGGGTCCGAACGCCGCCTCGACGGTCGCGAGGCCCTCGGGCGCGGCGAGCAGCACGACGGCCGTCACGTCGTCGGCGCCCCGGTCGAACAGCAGGTTGATGGCCGCGACGAGAGTGCCGCCGGTCGCCAGCATCGGGTCGAGGACGTAGCACTGGCGTCCGGCCAGGTCGTCGGGGATGCGGGTGGCGTAGGTCTGCGCCTCGAGGGAGTCCTCGTTGCGGACCATGCCGAGGAAGCCGACCTCGGCCGTCGGGATCAGCCGGGTCATGCCGTCGAGCATCCCCAGGCCGGCCCGGAGGATCGGGACCACGAGCGGCGCGGGCTTCGAGAGCTGGACGCCCTCGGCGGGCTGGAGCGGGGTCCGGACGGTCGCGGGCGCCACCCGGACGTCGCGCGTGGCCTCGTAGGCGAGCAGGGTCACCAGCTCGTCGGCGAGCCGGCGGAAGGTCGGCGAATCGGTCTCGACGTCACGCAGAGTGGTCAGCTTGTGGGCGACCAGCGGGTGGTCGACGGCCAGGATCTCCATGCAGATCACGCTACCGCCTCGCATGGCGTGCCTCAGGTGGGGAAGGAGTCCCCTATGGACGCCGAATCCCCCGATGAACGGGAATGGACCCCCGAAGAGATCCGTGAGCGGCTCCACCGGCGGGCCGCTTTCCTCCGCGAGCTGGCGGAGGCGAAGGCTCTGCGCCGTCGCGTCGCCCCGCGGAAGGCGCGCCGTGCACAGATCCACGCCACCCTCCGTTCCAGGACGTTCCGTACGGAGTAGGGTCCTGTACTGAATGTCGTGGGCAAACTTCGGCTCCGCCGTACGGCCGCGCCCGGCATCTGGGAATATTCCGGTGGCACTGGGACTGCGCGGTTGGGTGAGGGATGACGGACAACGACGAGGCGACCGACTTCGCTGTGGTGGTGTTCCGTGAGGAGTCCCGCTGGGAAGCGGAGCCGCTGCCACTGCGGCTGACGGAGGATCTCGACGGGCTGATCCAGGCCCTGCGGCAGATCCCCGGCCTGGGCGGCACCATCGGCCTGGTGGCGGTGGGTGACGACTTCTTCGTCGCGCTGCGGGTTCTCGGCGAGGACGTGATGGTGTTCCTGTCGGACGTCACGGCCTCCGTGGAGTGGCCGCTGGCCCGCCAGGTGCTGGAGTATCTGGACATCGACGTCCCGGACGATGACGACGACCTCGACCAGGTCCTCCCCGTCGGCGATATGTCGATCTTCTCGGATCTGGGTCTGGACGAGATGGAGCTCGGCGCGATCTCCGGTGATCTCGAGGCGTTCCCGGACGAGATGCTCATCTCCATCGGCGAGAAGCTGGGTTTCGCGGTTCCTTTGGAGAGGGCCCTCGACAGCCTGGCCTAACAGCAGGTCACAATAGGTCTGTGCCGTATTTCGCCGCTGTCTTCGCCCGGACCGACGAGGGCTGGGTCGCCACGGATGCCGACCTCGCCGAGAGTGAGATCTCCGAGGATGTGACCGATCTCATGCGTGAGGTCGCGTTGGAGGCGTCGGGGGATCCCGTCCTGCTGCTCGTCGAGATGAACGACGCCTGGTTCGGTGTCGTTCGGCTCGACGGCGAGGAGGATCCCCGCGCGTTCGTGTCCGACGCCACCGCCGCGCAGACCAGCGGGCTCGGTGAGCTGCTGTTCGAGCTGGCCGCCGACGAGACCGAGGCCAAGGCCGACGGTGATCCGGCCGGTGATCCGACCCTCCTGGACGATCTGGGAGTCGGCTCGGAGAGGCTGCTGGAGCTGGGTGAGCGCGCCGTCCCGACGGACGCCCTGGCCGAGCTGGCCGTCGGGGTCGGTTTCGATGAGGAGCTCGACTCGCTCCGTGTCTGAGCCCTTCTCCTTCCCGGCCGCCGAAGGCTGGATGCGCGAGGCCCTCGCCTGCGCGGCCGCCGCCGGCGCCGACGTGCCGATCGGCGCGGTCGTCGTCGGCCCCGACGGCCGGATCATCGCCGGGGCGCACAACGAGCGGGAACTGACCGGCGACCCGACCGCCCACGCCGAGGTGCTGGCGCTGCGCCGTGCCGCCGAGGCCGTCGGCTCCTGGCGGCTGACGGGCTGCACCCTGGTCGTGACGCTCGAACCGTGCACGATGTGCGCCGGCGCGGCCGTCCTGGCCCGGGTGGACCGCCTGGTCTACGGGGCCGTCGATCTGAAGGGCGGGGCCGTCGGGTCGCTCTGGGACGTGGTCAGGGACCGCCGTCTCAACCACCGGCCCGAGGTCGTCACCGGGGTTCTGGCCGAGGAATGTGCCGCGCCGCTCCGCCGATTCTTCTCTGGCCGCAGATTCGGGTAGGCTGCTCCGCGGTGGTGTCGCCTAGTGGCCGAGGGCGCGCGCCTCGAAAGCGCGTGATGGGGCAACTCATCCGAGGGTTCAAATCCCTCCACCACCGCCAGAGCCAGAGACCGTCTCCGCAGTCCGGAGGCGGTCTTTCGCCTTTCCAGGGCACGGGAACTGCAAGGTTTCCCGTGAAACGTCAGAGTTCCAGGACCCGTGCGTGCAGGACGGTCCGCTGGTGGAGGGCGGAGCGCAGCGCCCGGTGCAGGCCGTCCTCGAGGTAGAGGCTGCCCTGCCACTGGACGACGTGCGGGAAGAGATCGCCGTAGAACGTGGAGTCCTTGGCGAGGAGCGAGTGCAGATCGAGTTCGCGTTTGGTGGTGACGAGCTGGTCCAGCCGGATCTGGCGCGGTGGAATCTGCGCCCAGTCCCGCGGTGCGAGCCCGTGCTCGGGATAGGGGCGTCCGTCGCCCACGGCCTTGAAGATCACGTCTACGAGTTTATGGCCGATTTCCCGAGCTCGGTATCCGTGCCCACGCCTAGAGCGACCCGGAGAAGGTCGTGCACCGGCTCGGATCACCGTAGTCGTAACCGATGTTGACCCACTTGGTCCGTTGCCGGGACGTCCCGTGGGTGAACGCGTCCGGCTGGACGTAGCCCTGGCTGCGCTGCTGGATCCGGTCGTCGCCGACGGCTTCCGCCGCGCTCAGCGCCTCTTCCAGATCCTGGCTGGTCACCTGGGTGAGATAGCCGGTCTGGACGGCGTTGCGCATCCAGGCGCCCGCGTAGCAGTCGGCCTGGAGTTCGAGCCGGACGGCGGGGCTGCTCGCGCCCGTCGTGCCCTGTTTCACCTTGTTCATGGTGCCGAGCAGGTTCTGGACGTGGTGCCCGTACTCGTGGCCGATCACGTACGCCTGCGCGAACGGGCCGCCCTTCGCCCCATACTTGGTCTGGAGCTCCCGGAAGAAGCTGAGGTCCAGGTAGACCTTCTGGTCGGCGGGGCAGTAGAACGGGCCGACCTGCGCGGTGGCGTAGCCGCAGGCCGTCTGGGTGGCACCGGTGAAGAGCTGGGTCTTGGCGTTGCGGTACGTCAGATCGCTGTTGGTGAAGGTCTTGGTCCAGTAGCTCTGGATGCTGTTGACGACGCCGACGATCCGGCACTGCTCGTTCTGGTCGGCGTCCGCGCCCGTCCGGCAGGAGGCCTGGAGGTCGGTGCTCTGGTCGACCTGCCGGTTTCCCGACGGGCTGACGGTCTGCTGCTGCTCGAACGGGTTGAACCCGAGGAACAGGGTCGCCAGCAGGCCGAGCACACCGACCAGGCCGCCGCCGACCGCGACGTTCCGGCCCCGGTGCCCGCCTCCGACCTCCACCTGAGAGGTGTCCAGGCGCGCGTTGTCGTTGAAGTCCACGGAAGGTCCCCCGACTGCCTCGTGATCCTTCCGGGCCCGTACCCGGGCATTTCCGCAGGTAAGACAGGATCCGGGAAAAGAAGTCAGGGCTTTGACGTGATATTGGTGGGTTCATGCTGACCGTCAACGCCTACGCCGCCCCGTCCGCCACCGAGCCGCTCGCACCCACCACGATCGAGCGGCGCGACCTCGGCCCGCACGACATCCTCATCGAGATCAAGTACGCGGGGATCTGCCACTCCGACATCCACACCGTCCGCGGCGACTGGGGGCCGCAGCGCTACCCGCTCGCGCCGGGACACGAGATCGCCGGGATCGTCACCGAGGTCGGCGCGCAGGTCAGCAGGCACACGGTCGGCGACCGCGTCGGCGTCGGCTGCATGGTCGGCTCCTGCCGCGAGTGCACGAGCTGCCTCGCGGGCGAAGAGCAGTACTGCCTGAACGGCGCGACCATGACCTACGGGGCCGTCGACACTGACGGGACCGTCACCCAGGGCGGCTACACCACCCACATCGTGGTCGCCGAGGACTTCGCGGTGAAGATCCCCGACGCGCTCGGCCTGGACGTCGCCGCACCACTGCTCTGCGCCGGGATCACCACCTACTCGCCGCTGCGCCACTGGGGCGCGGGCCCCGGGAAGAAGGTCGCGGTGGTCGGCCTCGGCGGGCTCGGGCACATGGCCGTCAAGATCGCTCATGCGATGGGCGCCGAGGTGACCGTGCTGTCCCAGTCGCTGAAGAAGCAGGAGGATGGGCTGCGGCTCGGCGCGCAGCACTACTACGCGACCAGCGACCGCGCCACGTTCAAGCAGCTCAAGGGCGCCTTCGACCTGATCATCAACACGGTCAGCGCGCCGCTCGACCTGAACCGCTACCTGTCGCTGCTGGCCCTGGACGGCACGATGGTCAACGTCGGCGCGCCCGGCGAGCCGCTGTCGGTCAACGTCTTCGCGCTGCTGACCAACCGGCGCTCCATGGCCGGATCGAACATCGGCGGGATCGCCCAGACCCAGGAGATGCTCGACTTCTGCGCCGCCCACGGGCTCGGCGCCGACATCGAGGTCATCTCCGCCGACCAGATCAACGAGGCCTACGAGCGGGTCCTGGCCTCCGACGTCCGGTACCGGTTCGTCATCGACATCGCCTCCCTGGCCTGAGCTCAGCCGGCCTGGCCGGCGGCCCGGCCGTTGACGTGGGCGCGCTCCGGCGGCGTCAGCGGGTTCTGCGGGAACGAGTTGAACGGGGTCGCCGAGAAGCCCTGCCAGTGGATCTCCATCGGCGACTGGTCCTCGTCCCGCGGGACGTGGTGGAACGACACCGACACCCAGGACACGACGTCGCTGAGCGGCTGCCGGTCGGCCGTGAACTCCGAGGTCGTGTCGGTGGGGCAGCCCGCCATGAGGTTGTCGGTGGCGAACCGCTCACACGGGTTGTACTGGGAGAACGCGATGTCGTAGCCGGCGCCCGCATGGTGGTGGGTGCGGGCGGCCGGACGCTTGGGGTCGTAGGTCGAGGTCTCCCCGTTGTCGATCGCGTAGGAGACGCGGTGGCCGTCGGGGTTGAGGACGGGGCTCACCACGCGCCAGAACCGGCGCGGGGTGAGGCGGCGGGTGGCCTCGCGGGCGATCGGGGTCCAGGCGCCGGTCAGGACGGGGGCCTTCGGGCCCTCCTTCCCGGTGAACTTCGCGTTGTACTCCTCGACCGACTGGCTGGGGCCCAGCTCCCAGCGGATCCGCCACACCGCGTTGTGGCTGTGGCTGACCGCGCCGTCCGACTTGCCGTGCCCGACCGGGCTCCCCCATTTCGGGTCGTCGGAGAAGTCCTTCGGGGACAGATCACCGGTCGCGCCGAGCCGCGGGGTGATCGTCCCGTCGTCGGCGAACCCGTAGACCGTCAGGTACTCATACCACCCGACGACCGACAGGGTGCTGAGCTGGAAGGTCTCCCCCCGCGACTCGGCGATGCCGCCGCCGTAGCCGCTGCGCCGCCCCAGACCGGTGTCGAGCGCCTCGGAGCAGAGGACCTCGCGGGTCTCCGCGCCGCCGACGGCGCCCGTCCCGAAATCGGGGATGGTCGCGCTGATCCGCTGCCCCGAGCAGCTCGTGGGAGTGAGCGTGATCATGCTGCGGCCGCCGAAGCCCGCCTCGGTGATGTCGCGGGTGGTCTCCTTGCCGGTGTCGTAGGGGACCTCGAGCTGGGCGATCGTCATCTCCTTGGCGACCGGGAGCTCGGCGCGTCCCGGAGCCTGGAAGCCGATCCGGCTGAGGACCAGCCCGGAGTGCGGGTCGATCCGCCAGCACATCCGCCACTCCCCGCCCGAGGCGAACCGGTGGCCGATCGGCGTCTCACCCTCCGCGCAGGCCGGTCCCGACGGTGCGGGGGCCGCCTTCGCGACCGGTTCCGGCTCCGCCGACGGCTGCCACACCGTCCTGCCGATGACCACGCCGAACACGGCGACCGCCGGGATGACGAAAGCCGTCATGCCTTTCACCGGGCACGCTCCTCTGGCTCGCTACGACCCACCACTACGACCCACCACGACCAATGACGACGGGGGTGTACCACGGCATCGTGGTACACCCCCGTCGTCGCGGTGGTGGAGATTACTTACAGTTGGGGATGGTGACGTCGCCCGCGGAGCGGCCGAAGTCGAGGCGCGCCGCGTTGGTCGCCTTCAGCAGACCGATCGACAGGGCCGAGGTCTTCTGCGAGTTCACCTGCTTGGTGTTGTCCGGCAGGGTGCAGGACTTGCTCTCCTGGTGGTTGACCTGGACCGACACGACCTGGGTCGCGATGTCGAACACCGGCTGGAGCATGTTGACGACCGTCGAGGTGAAACCGAACTTGATCTTGTTGATCAGCAGGTCGAAGATGCCGTTGCCGGCGTCCGCGATGATCAGGTCGTAGGCGGGCTTGACCACGCCCTTGAGCAGCGGGCTGGCGCTGTTCAGCGTGTTGACCAGCGCGATGCCGAGCGGCTTGGCCAGACCCGTGGACTTGTCGACGGGCTTCGGCGCGGTGCCGGTGATGGCCTGCTGCGGGGTGAAGGTCCAGCTCACGTCCAGGTTGCCGCCGAGGACCGGACCGGCCCAACGGAGCGTGATCTTGATCGAGTCCATGGCGCCCTCGATCGCGCCGACCGCGATGTTGGTGGCGTCCTGCATGACGTCGTGGACGGTCTGCGCGATCAGCGGGTAGTCCTTGGAGCTGAGGAGCTCCTTGTTCGGCGGCTGGTTGTTCAGGCCGCCGGACGCGAGCTGCTCCAGGTCGACCACGACCGAACCGGTCGACAGGTCGATCGTGACCAGCTTGTTCTTCGAGGTCAGCGGCTTCGCGAGCAGCGCCTTGAAGATCTTGTCCCGGGTGTTCGACTCGACCGTCAGGGTCGGCTTCGGCAGGCCCAGGCTGCCCAGCAGGGTCTGGACCGGCGCGAGGTTGGCGTTCTGGTTGACGATCTTCTCGATCTGCCGGTCGACGCCGCCGAGCGCGTTGTAGAGCTGGCTCGCGGCGTCCTTGACGACCTTCGAGCCGATGCGCAGCTTGACCTGCCCGACCTTGTACTCGGTGGGCTGGAGCTTGCCGTTCACGAACTTGGTCCGCGACGAGAACGCGCCCAGGTTCAGGGTCAGGTCGTCAACGAGACCCTGCTGGACGGCGCCGCTGGTCAGCTTGAGCAGGTTGATCGTGATCGGGTCGGCGGGGTTGCCACCGTCACCGAGCGCGCCCGCGGCGGCGTCGGTGTCGGTCGCCTTGGACGCCGTCGAGGTGCTGCTGATCACCGAGATCTGGTTGCCCAGGTTCACGATGTCGCTGATCGGGACGTTCTGGCCGCCGATCGGGACGGTGCCGCCCAGCGTCGTGATCTTGCCGGTGTTGGGGCCCGGGTTGCCCGGGTACTCGGCCTTGCTGCCACCCCATTCGAGCTGCGGGGTGCCTGACGTGGACAGTGAGAGCGGAGCGGCGGACGCCGTGCTCGTCCCCGTGCTCGGCGTCGTCCCCGGCCCCGTGGGCTCCGGCGGGCAGGCGGCGAAGGCGCTGCTGCCGGTGAGCGCGGCGCAGACGGCCACGGCGGACAGGACGGTGGCCCGTCTGCGCAGCGTCGACGACTTCCAGAACTCGGACATGTTCCTCCTTGAGCGTGCAATCCGGCCGCCCCCGCGGCCACTGCGACCGGAGTCCTCACGCCTTCACCGACCCGCGCGGTAAGCATGAGATCTCCGTGCGTGATCACGCTCCCGACGAACCCCCCTCCCGTCAACCGCCGACAAGCCCTCCAACCACCCCTTTGCCAGATCCATCCCCACTCCAGCCCAGAACTTCGCCCCCTAGACGTTTCCCCACCCCGAAAGCCCGAGCGCCCGGGATGTGCCGCGTCAAGGGCGGAGGAGGCCGTTGCGGAGGAGGGAGGCCATGGAGTCGTCCCAGCGGTGGAGTTGGGTGGGGGTGGTGAGGGGGGAGGGGAGGTGGCGGTCGAGTTGGGTGCGGAGGATGACGGTGCCGAGGACGAGGATGAGGGGGTGCAGTTTCGCCCAGGTGAGGTCGAGGTCGGGCTGGAGCCGGTCCTGCTCGGCGAGCTGGTCCCACTGCGCTGAGCTGAGGGCGACGAGGCCGTCGAAGATCACGGAGGCGACGGCGTCGCCGTCGACCATGACGCGGGCCACGTAGGCGACCACGTCGGGGTGCTCGGTCATGATCGAGGTGACGCGGTGGCCGAGGTCGGCGAGCGAGTCCTGCGGCGGCGCGGGCAGCGGTGTGGACGCGACAGTCTCGCCGATGATCCGCAGGACATGGTCTTCGACGGCGGAGACCAGGCGGGCCTTGGTGCCGAAATGGTGCTGCACCAGCCCGATGGACACCCCCGCGGCCTCGGCCACCGCGCGCAGCGAGGTGCCGGCGACGCCGTCGGCGGCGAAACAGCGCAGGGCGGCGTCGCGGATCCGGTCCACCGTCGAAGGTTCGGCGGAGTCGTCCCGGTGCGGGAACAGCGATCGAGGGTTCACCCGAACCACAGTAGACAGTACGGCCATACCGTGTCACGGTACGAGCATATTGTTCGGGTGTCTCGGGCGGAACGGTGGTGCAAAGTGGTGGAACGGTCTGGGCGGCCTCTCGCGTGGTGGCCGAAGGACGTCGACAGGGATCTGCGATGGTCCGCGGTGGTCCTGGCGGTCTGTGTCGGTGTGCACGGTGTCGACCACATGTTCCTTCGCGGCATGGACGCCTCGCCGCTGCCCGTCATCATCGGCGGCAATGTGCAGGCCCTGGGCGTCCTCATTGCGATGATCATGGCTCTGGGGCATCGGCGGCGGGAGGCGGAGGCCGTGGCCGTCGCCGGGTTCGGCAGCGCGGCGCTGTTCCTGTACGCCCATGTCATGCCGACGGTGTGGCACGACTTCAGCGACAGCTTCGTCTCGGCGCCGCACACGCACGTGAGCTGGTACTCCTGGGTGACGGCGGTCGCGGAGATCGGGGCCGGTCTGGTCGCCGGTGTGGCGGGCGTGCGCGCCTCCCGCGAACGGCGGTCGCGATGACGTCCGCGACGGCCCGCGCCGTCGTCAGGGTCGAGCGGATCGTCGCCGCCGCGCCCGGGGAGCTGTACGGGCTGGTCAGCGAGGTGTCCCGGCTGGGGCGGTGGAGTCCGGAGACGATCTCGTGCCGGTGGCTGCCTCCGGCGGCGGGCCCGGCCGTGGGCGCCCGATTCCGGGGCGTCAACGAGCGGGGGCGGCGTCGCTGGTCGACCACGTGCACGGTCATCGCGGCCGAGCCGGATCGGTGCTTCGGGTTCGACGCCGTCCTCGCCCGCCGACCGGTTTCGCGGTGGATGTACGCGTTCGAGCCCCACGCGTCGGGCTGCCGGGTCGTCGAGACGTGGACCGATCTCCGTCCGACCTGGCTGCTGTCCTTGTCGTGGGTGGTCTCGGGCGTCGGAGACCGCACCGTCCACAACCGCGCGACGATGGAGGCCACCCTGGCGGCCCTCGCCCTCGCCACCGAACATCCCCTGCGGAGCCGTCCATGACCAAGGCCCCTGGCCTGGGACGCCTCTTTTCTAAACCGTTGGTGACAGCTATGGTTCATAAATCGGTCGGAGCGGGTTCGACCGCGTGTTCTGTGAGGTCGCCATGGTCGGGACGGACATGGAGCGGGGGCCGGGAACGGCGCTGACCGCGGCGGTCGCCGCCGCGCTGATCGCCGGAACGGCGTTGGGCAGCGCCGGCGGCAACGTCATGCCCGAACTGCTGTCCGGGTTCGGGCGGCGGTTCGCCCTCTCCGGCACCGCGTCCGGCGCGGTCCCCGCCGCGCAGCTCCTGGCCACGGCGGCAGCGGCGCTGC